>JAIMBM010000274.1 GCA_023511475.1 Anaerolineae bacterium | reverse complement strand
GTTTGGGCTCTTGGAGCGCGCCCCTCGATGTTGGAAAAAGGCCGCCGGGATGAGGCCCGACGCCCCTGCGCTTGGGGACCCTGTCCCCTATACCCCCTTCCCCGAGCGGGCACGACGTGCCCGCTCGGGGAAGGGCGCGGGGTGGGGGCAGCACCACAGTGGCAGCCGGGACCGCGAGCCTGCGGGTCTGGCCAGTCACTCGCCCATCCCATTTGCCAGCAGAGGGCGCCGGTGTTATACTTGCGCTTTGTGACTCTTGGGGAAAGGCGGTGTCAATGTGGCCGACATTATGAGGGCGCTTTCGCGCCCAGAATCCAATCCGAATATCCCGCCCCTGCGCCCCGGGGATACCGTGCGGGTGCATAACCGCATTGTCGAGGGTGAGCGCGAGCGCGTCCAGACGTTCCAGGGTGTCGTGATCGGCCTGCACGGTGGTGGCGCTGATGCGACCTTTACGGTGCGCCGCATCGCTGCGCATGGTGTGGGAGTCGAGCGGACGTTTGCCTTCCATTCTCCGAGGCTCGAGAAGGTCGAAGTCCTGCGGCATGGGCAGGTGCGGCGAGCCAAGCTCTACTACCTGCGGGGACGACGAGGGAAGGCGGCACGCCTCCGGGAGCGGCGCCAGCCAGCCCCGACCAGCGCGGCTCAGGCCTCTCCCGAGCCGGCGGCTGAGTAGCTCCCGTCGCAGGCTCTGATGGGCGTCCCCGCCGGCGCGGTTCAGCGCTGGAGCCTTCCGGTGGGAGGACATGCACAGAGCGGCGGTGTCGTGCGCCGTCGTGGCCGTGGTGGGTTCCCGGCCGACCTGGCGGAGCGCTAGCGGATGGTGGTGGTACGACCGTCTCTGGCGGCGGAGCGGCGTGCGAGAGCCCGAGGGTACGGGCTTGTTGCGGGCGTTGACGAGGCCGGGCGAGGGTGCCTGGCGGGACCCGTCGTCGCGGCAGCGGTCATCCTTCGGCTGGACTCGGCCAGCCTGTTGGAACGCCTCCGTGAAGTGACGGACTCCAAGCTGCTCACTCCCCGGCAGCGCGACCGCCTGTTGCGCGAGATCGAAGGGGTCTCGGTTTCGATGGGCGTGGGTGTCGCGCCTTCGTGGGAGATCGACCAGGCGGGCATAGTCGTCGCGACACGGCGGGCCATGGGCCGCGCTGTGCGGGCACTCGTCCCCGAGCCGGATTTCCTGCTCATTGACGCGCTCTCCCTGCCCGAATCCCCCTATCCCCAACTGGCCATCGTCAAGGGAGACAGGCTGTCCCTCACGATTGCGGCAGCTTCCATCCTGGCCAAGGTCAAACGCGACGAATGGATGGATCTGTTCGACCGGGCGTGGCCGGGCTATGGCTTTGCCGTGCACAAGGGGTACGCCACATCGCTGCATCGGCGGGCGCTGGCCAGCCTGGGACCGTGCCCCATCCACCGGCGCACCTTTGCGCCTGTGGCCGCGCTCTTGGGCGCAGAGGATGAGGCTGGCCCCGGCTAGCTGGGGGCATGCCGGTGAGGCGTGCCATGCGAGGCGATGCGCACCTTCTTGAGCGAGGCGGTCGCAATGCTCCGCGCGCGCGTCGGAGAGCGCATCGATGTAGAGGTGCAGGACCACCTGCGAGTTCACGGGCGTGGGGGAGCCAAGTGCTCGCGCTGCGGGCGCACCATTTCGGAGCTGCGGGCGCGGCAGCGGATAACCAGCTTTTGTCGGGGCTGCCAACCGGATACGCTGGTGCGCGGCTGAGTGCGCCCGGCCGGCCCAAAGGAGAGCAGAAGGGTGAAGGTTGCCGAGTTCCTTAAGAGGATCACCGAGGCCAGCGGAGTCTCTGGTGCCGAGGGCGAGGTGGGCGGCATCGTGGCCGAGGCCTTCCGCACCCTGGCGGACGAGGTCCGGAGCGATGTGATGGGGAACATCATTGCGCTCAAGCGGGGCGAAGGCCTGCCCTCGGGGGAGCACCCTCGGGTCATGCTTGCCGGCCACATGGACGAGATCGGCCTGATGGTGACGAAGGTGGAGGAAGGGTTCCTCCGCTTCACAACCGTCGGCGGGTTCGATGTGCGGACGCTGCTCGGGCAGGAGGTCCTGGTGCACGGCCGGCGCCTGTTGCGGGGGGTGATCGGGTGCCGGCCTCCTCACGTCCTGACGCCGGCTGAGAACGAGCGCGTCGTGCCGCTACAAGAGCTCTTCATAGACGTCGGCTACGAGCAGGAGCCACTGCGCGAGCTGGTGCGCGTGGGCGATTTCGTGACCGTGCGCCGGGAGCAGATCGAGCTGGCGGGCGGGCGGCTCGCGGCCAAGGCCCTTGATGACCGGGCGGCAGTCGCCGCCATTGGCTTCTGTCTGGACCTCCTGAAGAAGAGGCGTCACCAGTGGGATGTGTACGGAGTGGCCACCGTCCAGGAGGAGGTCGGGCTGCGAGGGGCAATGACCAGCGCCTTTGGAGTGGCCCCGCATCTGGGGATCGCCATAGACGTGACCTTTGGCAACCAGTTCGGCGTGCCGGAGTATGAGACTGTGGAGATGGGAGGCGGCCCGCCCATCGGGCTGGGGCCGAACTTTCACCCGAAGGTGCACGAGCGGCTGGTAGAGACGGCGAAGGCGCTGGAGATACCGCATCAGATCGACCCGATCCCCGGCCGCAGCGGAACGGATGCCTGGGCGATCCAGGTGACCCGCGAGGGGATACCGACGGCTCTCTTGTCGATCCCGCTGCGGTACATGCACACGCCGGTCGAGACCGTCGACGTGCGCGATGTTGAGCGGACGGGCCACCTCATGGCCGAGTTCATCTGCGGGCTGGATGAGAGCTTTGCCAGTGAGCTCGGGGTGCAGGTGCGGCGCCTGAACGGGCAGGGAGGGCCGACGTGTTGCTGAGAGAGCTTGTCGAAGCGGATGGCGTGTCGGGGTGCGAGAAAGCCGTCCGCGACATTCTGATTAGGGCGATCGAGGACCGGGTCGACGAGTACCGCATCGACGCTCTGGGCAACCTCGTCGCTGTGAAGTACCGGCGCAGCCGCTCCGGGGCAGGACCGGCGAAGGTGATGGTGGCCGCCCATATGGATGAAGTCGGCCTGATGGTGACCAAGGTCGAGCGCGACGGCTTCATCCGCTTCGCTCCTGTTGGGGGCGTGGATCCGCGAGTGGTCGTGGCCAAAGTCGTGCGCATCGGCGAGGAGCGCATCCCGGGGGTGATCGGGGTCAAGCCGGTCCATCTCCTCGAGCCGGGCGAGCGGGACCGGGTGCTCAAGTTCGAGCAACTCGCGATCGACGCCGGCATGTCGGGGGAGGAGGCGCAGCGCAGGGTCAGGCCGGGGATGTACGCGTCCTTCGCCACTGCTTTCGAGCCGCTGGACGAGGGCGGCCTGCGGACTGTGAAGGGCAAGGCCTTTGACGACAGAGCGGGCTGCGCTGTGTTGGCCGAGCTCCTCGCCGATAGCTACCCCTTTGACCTCTATGCCGCCTTCACTGTGCAGGAGGAGGTTGGCCTGCGAGGGGCCCGCGTCGCGGCCTACGCCGTCGAGCCCGATGTGGCCTTTGTGCTCGAGGGCACGGTGTGCGACGATAGCCCGAAGGAGAAGGATACGAGTCCCACGACGCGGCTCGGGGCGGGGCCGGCCCTTACGATCATGGACCGCTCAGTGATCTGTGATCGACGGCTGGTGCAGATGCTCATCTCCGAGGCCGAAGCGCAGGGCGTCCCCTTCCAGGTGAAGCAGCCCGGCATCGGCAGCACCGATGCCGGGGCGATTCACGTCCAGCGGGAAGGAGTCCCCTGCGGGGTGGTGGCAGTGCCTGCGCGCTACATCCACTCGCCCGTATCGGTGATGAGCCTCAACGATTTCGAGAACACCGTTCGGCTGATGCGTGGCACGTTGCAGCGTCTGCAAGGAGGCCTGGAGCAGTGAAGGAGCTAATCAAGAGCCTGGTGGAGGCGTTCGGCCCGGCCGGATCTGAGGATCGGGTGCGCGAGCTGATCGCCGCCGAGGTTCGGAAGGTGGCCCGCGAGGTCCGCACAGATGCGCTGGGCAACCTGATAGCAACCGTGGGCCGCAAAGGTGCCGGCGGTCGCCGGGTGATGCTGGCGGCGCACATGGATGAGATTGGCATCGTGGTCAGCCATGTCGACTCCGGCGGCTTTGCGCGGTTCGGCTCCATAGGCGGCGTGCCGCGCCAGACACTGATCGGCAGCCGCGTCCGTTTCGCCGACGGCCGGATCGGGGTGATCGGCAGCGAGGAAAAGCGCGTCGAGGGCGACCTGCCGCGCTTCGACCAGCTCTTTATCGATGTGGGAGCACAGGATAGGGACAGCGCACCGGTCAAGGTTGGCGACGTCGCCTGCTTTGATCGACCGTTTGTGGACCTCGGCGGCCGCCTCGTGGCGAAGGCCATGGACGACCGTATCGGCTGCGCCGTGCTGGTAGAGGTGCTCAAGGAGCTGGGCGAGACGCCCCACGAGGTGCACTTTGTCTTCACTGTGCAGGAGGAAGTCGGCCTGCGCGGCGCACAGACCTCGGCCTACGGCGTTGATGCTGAGGTGGGGATCGCGGTCGACGTCACAACAACGGGCGATACTCCCGAGGCGCGGACGATGGCGGTCAGCCTTGGGTCGGGTCCGGCGGTGAAGGTGAAAGACCGTGGGATGCTGTCGCACCCCGGCGTGCGGCGATGGCTCGTGGAGACGGCCGAGAGGGAGGGCATTCCGTACCAGCTCGAGGTCCTCGAGGGCGGCACTACCGACGCTGCCGTCATGCAGACGACCCGGGCGGGGGTTCCAGCAGGCGTCCTCTCGATCCCGACGCGCTACGTGCACACGCCCTCCGAGATGGTGGACTATGAGGATGTGCTGGGCGCCGTGCGTCTGCTGGTGGCCGTCCTCCGGAGCCCGGCGGAGATAGGCTGATCGCGCGAACCACGGCCATCCCCGGCGCAACCCGCGCCTGAACGCGGCCTGCAACCTGCGGGGGCCCGTCTGCCGGCCCCCGCACGGCTACGGCCTCGGGCGCTCACGCGCCGCCAGCCTGGGGAACCCACGCCCGCGATCGCCGCGGATCCAAGGATTTGCGGGAGGGGTCCGACTCGGCTCTGAGAAAACCTGCCCAAAAAGGTCGGGCTTGCGCAGCGGGTAACCGGTCCAGTGGTGTCTAGGGATGGCACTGCAGCAGCGGCATGGCACCACAGGTTGTG
>JAIMBM010000273.1 GCA_023511475.1 Anaerolineae bacterium | reverse complement strand
AAACGGATGCACCGTAGATTTCGCCGACAAATGCACATCGTCGCCGTCCAGCAGGATTTCAGTCTGCACGTCCTGCAAGCTGCCCCACAGACGCGCCTTACCCTCTATCGTCTCGCCTTCCAGCTCGCCCTTCGTCTGAATCGTCGTATTGAGCGCAAACGGCTTCTCCAGCCCGACCACCGCCGAACCCGTCGAATTGCTCCACGGCGTATCGAGGGCTTTCAAATCCAAGCGGTGTTCTTTCTGATCGTAATGGTATGCCGCATTCAGATGGTCGAGATAGGCCGTCTGCTTGTCAAAATTTTTGCCTACGCTGAGCCTGCCCGTCTCAAAACGGTCGATAAACACCAGTACAGGCAAATCAATGCTCTCAGGCAGCCCTTTGGACGGCTTTTTCTGTTCCGTCCGTTCTTTCGCACCCCTGTCCCTCCCCGAAGCCCAGGTCATCCCCTTGGCTCTTCGCACACTATACTAGCGCACGGTACGGTTCCCCGAACCTGGGCAATTTCTTTCTCGCCGCCCACGTGGTAAGACGGCCTGCGGAATGGAGGAAGAATGGACTGGGGCACCTTGGCAGCGGCCACACTGCGCCTGTATCGGCAGGCCGCGACGGAGACGTGGCAGAAAGTCCGGCGCGTCTGGTGGGTCGGGCTGCTCCCGTTGCTGTACGCGCTCCTATTCTTCTTGGCCGCGCTGCTCGTGGCCCCCGCCACCTAGACCCAGCCCGCGCTGCAGGCAGGCCTCCACGTAGGTAAAGCCATCCGCCAGCGTGTAGGCCAGCTCCTGTGCCGCCGTCGCCCCGGCCTCGCGGATATGGTAGCCAGAGATCGAGATAGTGTTCCAGCGGGGCAGGTGCTGCGCGCCAAACTCGATGGTATCGACAATCAGCCGCAGCGAGGGCCGGGGAGGAAAGATCCACGACTTTTGGGCGATGTACTCCTTGAGAATGTCGTTCTGGATCGTGCCGCCGAGGAGCTGCATGGGGATCCCACGGCGCTCGGCCGCGACGATGTACATCGCCCAGATCACCGCCGCAGGACCGTTGATGGTCATAGAGGTAGTGATGCGGTCGACCGGTATGCCGTCGAACAGCGTCTCCATGTCGGCCAGCGAGGAGACGGCCACGCCACACTTGCCGAACTCACCCTCGGCCTCGGGATCGTCGGTGTCGTAGCCGTACAGCGTCGGAAAGTCAAAGGCGACCGATAGGCCGGTCTCCCCATGCTCGAGGAGGAACTTGTAGCGGGCGTTGCTTTCCTCGGCAGTGCCGTATCCGGCGAACATGCGCATGGTCCAGAGCTGGCCGCGATACATCGTAGGGTGCAGCCCGCGGGTGAAGGGAAAGGCACCGGGGAAACCAAGGTCTCGCAGATAGTCGTGATCCTTCAGGTCTAGCGGAGTATAGAGCCGCGCTACTGGCATCCCCGAGACGGTCACAAACTCGTCCCTGCGCTCCGGGGCTCGCTGCAGGCCCGGGGCGAGCACGTCCCTCTCCCAGGCCTCGGCAGCCCGCCGGATCGCCTCCAGCCGTTCTGCGTCGAACATGCCGCCTCCTTGGCCTTCCGACCGCCTGCCCTTGCCAGTGCCGCCCGATCGGCACCTACGCTTCCGCCTTGCCGGGACTCTCCGAGAGCTCGATCAGCACGCCGTGAGCCGAGCGCGGATGCAGGAAGGCGATCCGCCGCCCGCCCGCTCCCGTGCGCGGTTGCTGGTCGATCAGCCGGACGCCGGCCGCCCGCAGGGTCGCGAGCGCCGAGTCGATATCGTCAACCTCGAAGCAGATGTGATGGATCCCCTCGCCGTGCTTCTCGACGAACCGCCCGACCGGCCCGTCAGGGGCCGTCGACTGGAGCAGCTCCAGCCGGCTCTCGCCGACGGGGATCACCGCCAGGCGCACCTGCTGATCCGGCACCTCTTCGATCTCGCTGGCCGCGAGGCCGAGCGCGCCATCGTAAAAGTC
Source organism: Anaerolineae bacterium (assembly GCA_023511475.1). Lineage (GTDB taxonomy): Bacteria > Chloroflexota > Anaerolineae > SpSt-313 > SpSt-313 > SpSt-313. The sequence continues at coordinate 3,211 of JAIMBM010000273.1, read as the reverse complement.
CAGCGCCGATGCCAGGTCCGCAACGGCAATCCCGATGTGGTCGATCCTGCCAATCATCGCCAGTGCCGCCTTTCTGCCCTCCATCGGGCTATGTCACGGCCGCCGACGGCCGGTACTCGCCAAAAACGCGGCGCAGCACGTCGCAGATCTCGCCGAGGGTGGCATAGGCCCGCACGGCCTCGAGGATCGGCGGCATGAGGTTCGCGTCGCCGCGAGCCGCCTCCTCGAGCGCCGCCAGGGCCGCCTGCACGCGGGCCGTGTCGCGCGAAGCCCTCAGCGCCTTGAGGCGGGCGACCTGCTCCTCCTGCACCTTGGGGTCCACGCGCAACAGCTGCCCGTGCGCGGCCTCGCCCGTCACGTACTGGTTCACACCGACGACGATGCGCTCCCTGCCCTCGATCTCCCGCTGATAGTGATAGGCGCTCGCCTGTATCTCCCGCGAGATAAACCCCGTCTCGATGGCACGCAGCGCCCCACCGAGACGGTCGATCTCTGCGATGTAGCGCGACGCCTCCTCCTCGATGCGGTCGGTGAGCGCTTCCACGCAGTAGCTGCCGCCAAGGGGGTCGACGGTGTCCGCCACGCCGCTCTCATGGGCGATGATCTGCTGCGTGCGCAGCGCGATGGCCGCCGACTCTTCCGTCGGCAGCGACAGCGCCTCGTCCCGGGAGTTGGTGTGGAGGCTCTGCGTCCCGCCGAGTACCGCCGCCAGCGCCTGGAGCGCCACGCGCACGATGTTGTTCTCCGGCTGCTGCGCGGTCAGCGTCGAGCCCGCAGTCTGCGTGTGGAAGCGGAGCATCCAGGAGCGCGGATTGCGCGCCCGGAAGCGCTCGCGCATGATGCGCGCCCACAGGCGTCGCGCGGCGCGGAACTTGGCGACCTCTTCCAGGAGGTTGCTGTGGGCGGCGAAGAAGAAGGAGACCTGCCCGCCGAGGTCGTCGACGTCGAGGCCTGCGTCGATCGCGGCCTGCACGTAGGCGATGGCGTTGGCCAGCGTGAAGGCGACCTCCTGCACCGCCGTGGCGCCGGCCTCCCGGATGTGATACCCCGAGACGGAGATGACATTCCACTCGGGCAGGTGCTCTTTGCCAAAGCGAAAGATATCGGTTGTGAGCCGCATCGAGGGACCGGGAGGGAAGATGTAGGTGCCTCGGGCCACATACTCCTTGAGGATGTCGTTCTGCACCGTCCCCCGCAGCCGGGCGGGCGACGTCCCCTGTTTCTCGGCTACGGCCACACACATTGCCAGGAGCACCGCTGCCGGGGCATTGATGGTCATGGAGGTGCTGACCTGCTCGAGGGGAATGCCCTCGAACAGGCGCTCCATATCCTCGAGAGAGTCGATCGCCACCCCCACCCGGCCGACTTCTCCCTCGGCGAGGGGATGGTCCGAGTCATAGCCGATCTGCGTGGGGAGGTCGAAGGCAACCGAGAGTCCCGTCTGCCCCTGCGCCAGCAGATACCGGTAGCGCCTGTTGGACTCGGCCGCGGTCGCATAGCCCGCATACTGCCGCATCGTCCACAGGCGGCCCCGATACATGGTGGGCTGGACGCCACGCGTGAACGGGTACTCGCCGGGGAAACCGAGGGCCTCCTCGTAGCTGCCCGCCACGTCCAGCGGCGTGTACAGGCGCGCCAGGTCAAACCTCTCGCGCCGCTCCGGAAAGCGCGAGAGGGCAGGCTTGAGCACCTGCTCCTCCCAGCGCTCTAGCTCTTCTTCAAGCCTGCCCATCTCCTACCTCTTGTAGGTCCGGCTCCCTTGCCGGGCCGCCCATGTCAGGTGTGGCGGATCGGTTCATGACGGGCCGCCCTCCTGCAGGTTGCCAGAGGGCTCGTTGTCTTGTGCCTCACATCGCCAGGATGGCCAACACGACCCCGCCGGCCAGGACCGAGGCGAGCTGCCCCGCCGTGTTCGAGCCCATCGCGTGCATCAGCAAAAAGTTCGAGACGTCATCTTCCTGCCCGACCTTTTGCACCACGCGTGCCGACATGGGGAAAGCCGAGATCCCGGAGGCCCCGATCAGCGGGTTGATCCGCCGGCCGGAGAGCACGCACATCAGCTTGCCGAGGAGCACGCCAGCTGCCGTGTCCAGCGTAAAGGCCACGAGCCCCATGCTGATAATCAGGATGGTCTGCCACTGCAGGAAATCGGCCGCCCGCATCGTCGACCCGACCGCCACGCCGAGGAAGATGGTGACCAGGTTCGCCATCTCGTTCTGGGCCGCCTCCGAGAGGCGCGGCACCACCCCGCTCTCGCGCATCAGGTTCCCAAACATGAGCATGCCGATGAGGGGCGTCGCCTTGGGGGCCAGCAGCCCCGTCACCAGGGTCACGGTGATCGGGAACAGGATGCGTACCGCACGGCTCACCGGCTTGCTGACGTAGGGCATGCGTATGCGCCGCTCCTCCTTCGTCGTCAGCAGCCGCATCACCGGCGGCTGGATGATCGGCACGAGCGACATGTAGGAGTAGGCGGCAACGGCCACGGGGCCGAGGAGCCGGGGCGCAAGCGCCGAGGCGACGTAGATGGAGGTCGGCCCATCGGCCGAGCCGATCATGCCGATCGCCGCGGCCTCGCGGATGGGAAAGCCCGCCAATGTGCACACCAGCATGGTGCCGAAAATGCCGAACTGCGCCGCAGCCCCAAGCAGCACGACCACCGGGTTCTGCAGTAGCGGCCCAAAGTCCGTCATGGCCCCAATGCCGATAAAGATCAGGCATGGGAAGAGTTCGTTGCGCACGCCCGCATCGTAAAAGATGCGCAGCAGGCCTTCCTCCGCATCCATCCCCGTCGCCGGGATGTTCGCCAGGATCGCCCCCACGCCGATCGGCAGGAGGAGGAGCGGCTCACAGTCATGTGCGATAGCCAGATAGATCAGGACGCCGCCGACCGCCAGCATCACCACCTGCCCCAGCGTCAGCGACTGGAACCCGATCAGCAGATGACTCAGGTTTGAAAGGTGCATCGCCAAGTCCACCGGCCTATCCCAGCACGAACAGCACGTCGCCGTATCCGACGCTCTGCCCCGCCTCTACGAGGACCTCACGCACCGTGCCCGCTACCGGCGCAGCGATGGTCATCTCCATCTTCATGGCCTCCATCGTCGCCAGCGCATCCCTCACGCCGACGGAGTCGCCGACCTTGACGGCGACGGAGAGGATCTTCCCCGGCATCTGCGCCGTGACCCGATGGCCTTCACCATCCCTGGCG
>JAIMBM010000272.1 GCA_023511475.1 Anaerolineae bacterium | reverse complement strand
ACCCTTTAATGTCTTACCCCGCCCCCACGCGGACGCCGCGGGGCCCGCTTCGGGGAGGGAGTGCGACTCCAGTCGCAGACCTCTGGCGCAGAGCGTGCTATGATGTGCGCAGAGATAAGAGCGACTCTCAGGAGGGCACGCCATGGAGCAGACAACAGCTACTCGCATTCTAATGGACGAGCACCGGGCCATCGAGCGGGTCCTTGACATCGTCGAGCAGGCGGCGAACCGCCTCGAGCGCGGCGACCCGGTGCCGGATCGGCTCTTCCTGGATGCGGCCATCTTTTTCGCCAGCTTTGCCGATCGCTGCCACCACGGCAAAGAGGAAAAGCACCTCTTCACACGGATGGGCGAGCGGGGCATCCCGGTTGAGGGCGGTCCCATCGGCGTGATGTACGCCGAGCACGAGCAGGGGCGGGCCTACGTCCGCATCATCCGCGAGGAAGGTCAAAAGTACGCTGAGGGCAGGCTCGAGGATCCCGATGTCCTGGTCGACGCGGTGCGCGACTATGTCGGCCTCCTGCGCCAGCACATCCAGAAGGAGGACCAAATCCTCTACCCGCTCGGGGACAGGGTCTTCACCCCCGAGGATCAGCGCGACCTCCTCGAGGCCTGCGAGCGCGTCGAGCGCGAGGAGATGGGCGAGGGCGAGCACGAGCGCTTACACGCCATGATCGACGAGCTGGAGGCGGCGCTGGCCCGCTAGCAGCAGCCGCCTACAGCGCCTCCAGCAGTCGCTTCGCCGCCTGAAGAGTCATGCCGGGCGTTGCGGCCAGCTCCTCCAGGCTCGCCTGCCGGATGGCGTCCAGGGAGCCGAACTTTTTGAGCAGAGCCCGGCGCCGCTGCGGCCCGATGCCCGGTATCTCCTCAAGCTGAGAGGCCATGCTCTTCGCCTCGTGTACCGTGTGGTGCAGGCGACGCGCAAAGCGGTGCGCTTCGTCCCGTATGCGCTGAAGCAGAAAGAGCGCCTGCGAGTCGCGCGGCAGCCGCAGCGGCTCCGACCGCCCCGGGAGGTAGAGCTCCTCCTCTCTCTTGGCAAGGGCCGCGGCCTGAATGTGTGAGAGGCCCATCTCGGAGAGCACCGCGGTCGCCACGTTGAGCTGCCCGAGGCCCCCGTCCACGATGAGCAGATCCGGCAACACCGCCCAGCGGGAAGCCTTGCCACCCCCGGCCCCCTCCGCCTGAGTGCGACGGAACCGCCGGCGGAGGACCTCGCGCATCATGGCATAGTCATCAGCGCCGGGCACCGTCTTGATCCGAAAGTGCCGGTAATCCTGCTTGCGCGGCAGGCCTTTGCCAAAGACAACCATGCTGCCCGTCGCCGAGACCCCCTGGAGGTTGGAGATGTCGTAGCACTCGATGCGCGCCGGGGGCTCCGCGAGGCCGATCGCCGCCTGCAGCTCCGTCAGAGCTTCAGTGTATCGCGTCTCCTCCCGCTCCCACTGGGCGCGCAGGTTGGCGAGGGTCTCGGCGGCGTTCTCCGCCGCCATCTTCACCAGCTCGTGCTTCGGTCCTCTGCGGGGCACGCGCAACGCGACCTTGGTGCCACGTTTGCTCCGCAGCCACTCCTCTATCACGAGCCACTCATCGACCCGACTCTGAAGCACAATCTCCGGCGGCACATAGGCCGCTCCGTCATAGAACTGCTTGACGAAGGAGCTCATGATGGAGCGCGCGTCCTCATCGAGCGCGCCGGTGAGCACGAAATAGTCCCGCCCGATGAGCTTGCCATCGCGGACAAAGAACACCTGCACACAGGCCTGCCCATCGTCGCGCGCAAAGGCGATGACATCCTGATCCGAGAGGCTCTCCGACACAACCCGCTGCCGCTCGATCACCGCCTCGATGGCTGCGAGTTGATCCCGCAGCCGGGCCGCCTGCTCAAAGTCCAGCGCCTCTGCAGCTGCCATCATCCGCCGGCGTAGGCTCTCTTGAATCTGCCCCTGCCGCCCCTCGAGGAAGAGGGCAATCTGCTGCATCAGCTCACGATAGTCCTCCCTGGAGATCGCGCCGATGCAGGGGCCGGGGCAGCGCCCCATGTGATAATACAGACAGGCGCGTTTGTCCTTGCCGGTGATCTCCCGCTTGCAGGTGACGTACGGGAAGATCTTCCGCACGAGCTCCAGAGTCGTGTGTACGGCTCTCGAGTTCGTGTATGGCCCGAAGTAGCGTGCGCCATCATTCAGCATGCGCCGTGTGATCGTCAGGCGCGGATAGTCATCCTGCATGCTGATCCGGATGTACGGATAGCGCTTGTCATCCTTGAGCCGCACGTTGTAGCGCGGACGGTGCTTCTTGATGAGGTTGCACTCGAGGATCAGCGCCTCCAGCTCGGAAGCAGCCACGATGTACTCGACCGTGCTCACATCTCCCACGAGGCGCTGCACCTTGGGAGGCTGCGAGAGCGGCGTGTGGAAGTAGGAGCGGACCCGGTTGCGCAGGTTGACGGCCTTGCCGACGTATATGATCCTGCCCTCGACGTCCTTCATGATGTAGACGCCGGGCTTGGCGGGCAGGGTCTGCAGCGTGCGGTCCAAAGCCGGCCGGTCAGGCGTAAGAGAGCTCTCGGCCATGGCGACGTTCACCCGATCTAGCTTGTGTATCGGGGGTAATTATACCACATTCGGAGCGCACGAGCTTCAGCCTACGCACCGGCCCGTTGCTGCACCGCCCGGCCCAGCCTGATCCGGAGCCCGTGCTCCCCGGAGGCGACCACATCGCCCTCGTGCCAGACGCTGACCACACCATCCTTCGCAACGATATCGTAGACCTCGCCGCGCAGCCGCACGCCGTTCAGACGGCTATCGCCCCAGGGCGGGACGCGCAGCACCACCTCACCCGCGATGTTCGGCCAGACGCCAAAGCCCCCAAGAATCATGGCCGCGGCCGGCATCCCGCTCCAGGCGTAGAGGGGCAGGCTCTGTCGGAGCTCGGGGGCATCATAGGGTGGCGCATAGTACTCCGGCGGCGTGAGCCAGCGCCGCTCCAGGGCGTAGGTCCACCAGCGCTCGAGGGCGTAGCGCCAGCCCGGCCTCCGGTGCAGGAGCTCGGCGAGGGCGAACACACCGCTCCAACCCGGCCAGGCGGCGCCGTTGTGGAAGGAGTATGCCCATGCGCTGCGGCCCTCCAGGTCGCCTCGTTCCTTGTAGAAGGGGTAGCAACTCATGAGACCCCAGTCCCCATAGTACTGCTGCTCGTTCTGACGGGTCTCCAGCATCCGCTCCAGGTGCTCGAGGTGGCGGTGGCACTGGCTCTCGGTACCGATACCGTAAAGGGCAGCCACGACCGTGTCGATGGCAGCATGGTCCTCCACAAAGCCCTGATAGCTCCGGACATAGTCCACATAGTGCCCGCGACCCTCGTGCCACAGCCGCCGGTTGATGGCAGTCTGCGCGCCGTTCATCCAGGTGACCATATCGCGGGCGGTCGCCTCGTCGCCCCGCAGCAGGGCCATCTCGGAGACGTTCTTCAGGGCCTGGCAGTGGAGGCATAAGTCATAGGTGACCCAGTCGTCGCGCAGCACATCAAAGGCCCAGTCCGGCTGGGTGCGTCGCTTCTCAAAGAGCAGGTCGTGGTTGGTATCCCGGCTGCGCAGATAGCTGACACAGGCCAGCGCCTTCTCCCAGATACTGCGCCCGCCCACCCGCTCCTCAAGCAGGTCCTGCTCGCCCGTCCAACAGACATAGTCGTGCACGAGCATGGCAAAGTATGAGGGAGAGTCGCAGGCATCGGGCCACACCTCATAGGCGGAGGGATCACTGCCACCCGGGCCTTCCTCATACTCGGGGAGAGTACGGATGCTGCGGCCGAGGCGGCCATCCTCGTGCACGGCGCGCGCCAGCGAGAAAATGGCTTCGCGCACCCTCTCCGGCCAGAAGGGCAGGAGCGCCTGTGAGCACCAGTAGACGTCGCAGGGGATCACGACTGCTGGTGCCGAGCCCTCCTCCGGGGCGGGCAGGAGGCCCCGGAAACGCCCTTCGCGATCGACCCGGTAGGCGCTCGCCGCCGCGTTCAGGGCTGCAACAAAGGCGCTGTGAAGCACCCGATCATGGACCTCGAGCCTTCCGGCCAGCCAGTCGCCGTAGCGCTGCGCCCCATCCAGCTCCTGCCGCCAGCGGCCAATCGCCTGCTGGAAGAGCGCCTCATGCTCCTGCCGCTGCCAGCCCCCGGTCACCACCAGGCAAAAGCCGACGGATTGCCCCCCGCCTGCGTGCAGCCGGTAGGTCAAATACGCCCGTGGCCCACTGACCTCCCACTCGGCTGGCGAGAGGTCAGCGCCGAGCAGCGCCGCACGGGCCGGACCCTCCGCCGGACGGCGGGGACCGGCCGAAGCCGTCTCCCCAAAGATGGCCACGATAGCATCGTAGCGCTCGTCGTAGTGGAGGCCGTACGCGCTCAGCTCTTCATCGGAGACAAAGGCGGCGCTGATCAGCGCCTCGAGCTCGTGCGGCTGGTCATCCAGGCTCGTCAGCTCGTACGCCTGGTAGATGGCGTTACGTCCGGCGTCGCAGAAGCTGCTCACCCTGAGGGTACAGCCAGGAGCGTGCCACTCCTCGGTCATGGCCCTGGCGCGCACGCGAACCCGGCCAGCGGCCGGATCCGGAGGCCGGCCGTCCAATCTGAGGGTCTGGCGCCAGGCACCTGGCTCGAGTATCGCCCCAACATGGAAGACGTCGTACCTGCTCAACCGCCCCGGGAATTCTACAGTCGCCGAGAGCGTCGGGTTGGCCACCTGATACCGTATGGGCGCCTCCCGCAGCGCCCCCGGCACGGCGGAAGTGACGGGAGTCAGCTCGAGGCTGATGGACCCGTCCGCCTCAGGGCGGACGTTGTGTAGCTCCCCCCCTGATCGTCCCGTCACCATAGTCCCTCCGGCAGCCTGCACCCGTCAGCCCAGGACAGGGCCGTCCGACCCTATCGCTTAGCAACGTCCATGCCATAGGACGTGGAGGCGCCCGTCGCGCCCCCTGGCCGCAATGGGTCTTTGGCAATCGCCCGCCCGGCGAAGGATGGACACGGCTCGTGGAAGCCTGACCGGCTTCTCGCGTCACCCCTTTCCCCGGCCCCTCCTCAACTTTGGCCTTTCGCAGCGCGCCCCCCCGACATTGTGCAGACGCCACGGGGATGGGACCCAACGCCCCAGTATTGGGGAACCCCTCCCCCTGGCCCCCT
>JAIMBM010000271.1 GCA_023511475.1 Anaerolineae bacterium | reverse complement strand
AGCTCAACCTGCCCGGTATCTACCTGACCCAGGAAACCCGGCGAGTCTATCCCAAGGGGAGCCTGGCGGCCAACGTGCTCGGGTTCGCCGGCCTGGACAGCCAGGGCCTTGACGCGCAGCAGGTACAGCAGGTTCTGCACAGGGGGCGGCGGGGGGCCAAAGCGCTCCCGCAGCTCCTGCCCGAGCTCCTCCACATCCTCCGGCAGCTGCACCTCGGCAAGGCGCCGGTACAGCCGAAGGCGCAGGGCCTCCTGACTCACATAGCCCTCAGGCAGGTAGGCCGACAGGGGCAGGTCCACAACGGGCCCGCCCTCCGCAGCAAGCAGGGGACCCTTCGCCGACCGGTCCGATCCCTCGGCGGCCGCCTTCAGGCGCCGCACCGCCTCGGCCAGCATCCGCGTGTACAGGTCGAATCCAACGGCCACGATATGCCCATGCTGCTGCGGGCCAAGGAGCTCCCCGGCGCCTCGGATCTCGAGGTCACGCATGGCGATCTGAAAGCCTGCGCCGAGGTCGCTGGCCTCCAGCAGCGTCTCCAGCCTCCGCTGAGCATCGGGGGTGAGCTGCTGATGCCGGTTGTAGAGCAGGTAGGCGTAGGCCCGGGTCGAGCTGCGCCCGACCCGGCCGCGTAGCTGATAGAGCTGTGCCAAGCCGAAGCGATCGGCCCGGTTGATGATGATGGTGTTGACGTTGGGGATGTCCAGCCCGTTCTCGATGATCGTCGTGCACACCAGAACGTCGTACCGCCCGGCAGCAAAGTCGAGCATGACCCGGGCCAGCTCGCCCTCATCCATCTGCCCGTGCCCGACGGCAAAGGTCGCCTCGGGCACCAGCTTCCTGAGGCGCTCGGCCATCTGGTAGATGCCCTGTACGCGGTTGTGTACAAAGTACACCTGCCCGCCCCTGTCCAGCTCCCGAAGGATCGCGTTGCGGATGAGGCCCTCGTCGTACTCGGTCACCTGCGTGCGCACCGGAAGGCGGTCCTCTGGAGGCGTGTTGATGGTGCTCATATCCCGCACACCGGTCAGGGACATGTACAGCGTCCGTGGAATCGGCGTCGCGGTCATCGTGAGCACGTCGACCTCGCGCCTGAGCCGCTTGAGGCGCTCCTTGTGCGCCACGCCAAAGCGCTGCTCCTCGTCGACGATCACGAGGCCGAGGTCTCTGAACCTGACGTCGCGCTGGATCAGCCGATGGGTGCCGATAATGACGTCGATGGTGCCGGCCTCGAGCTCCGCGAGTATCTGTCGCTGCTCCGGCCGTGTCCGGAAGCGCGAGAGCATCTCGACCCGAATGGGAAAGGCCCGCAGGCGCTCCTCAAACGTGTAGTAGTGTTGCTGTGCGAGCACCGTCGTCGGCACGAGCACCGCCACCTGCTTGCCCCCCATCACCGCCTTGAACGCCGCGCGGAGCGCCACCTCAGTCTTGCCATAGCCGACGTCCCCGGCAAGGAGGCGGTCCATCGGCCTGGGCCGCTCCATGTCCCGCTTGATGTCACGGATGGCAGCGAGCTGATCCTCCGTCTCCTCATAGGGGAAGGAGGCTTCGAGCTCCACCTGCCAGGGGCTGTCCGGAGGGAAGGCGTGGCCAGGCAGCACCTCTCGCGCCGCGTAGAGCTCGAGCAGGTCCCGGGCCATATCCTCGACTGCCTTGCGGGCACGCGCCTTGACCTGCGACCAGTCGGCAGTGCCGAGGCGATGCAGTGAGACCTCGTGCCCCTCGCCGCCAACGTACCGGGTCACCCGATCCGCCTGCGGCACGGGCACGTAGAGCCTGTCGCCCTCGGCGTACTCGATCTCGAGGTACTCTCGCTCCACGCCGCCCATGGTCTTGCGAACGAGCCCGCGGTAGATTCCGATGCCGTGGTCCATATGCACGACCAGCTCGCCTTCAGCCAGGTCGGCATAAGAGGCTTCGGGTGCCGCGACCCGTCTGCGGCTTGGGCGGCGAGGCAGGGTACGACGCCAGCCAAAGAGCTCGGTATCCGTCAGCACGACGAGCTGATCCCCGGCCAGCGACCAGCCCTCGGAGAGCGTTCCCTGCACCAGGGTGAGGCTGCCCGGGGGAGGTGTGACCTCGATCTCCTGCGCGGGTGAGGCCTCAAAGTCCAGCTCGCGCATCAGCTCGCGAAGGCGGGCCGTCTGTCTACTCACGACAGCCGCGCGGCCGCCGGAGCGCAGGGCCTTCCTCACATCATCGAGCGCCTGCCTCATCCGCCCGCCGTAGCGCAGGCCGGGTTGGAAGCACTCCTCTGGCAGGCGCAGTTCCTCCGGCGGAGCGTCGTAACCCAGGCTCAGGCCGCGCCTGAGGGCCAGCCGGGCGGCCAGTTCGCCCCACTCAAAGTAGGGGAGCGGCCAATCCGCCGGGAGCTCGCCGTCGCGCACCATGTCCAGCCGGAGGTCAGCAGCCTGGCTCTCCAGGCCCTGCACGGTCGCCTGCACAGCCCGCAGGTCGTCCACGAGCACGAGGGCGCGGTCGTCCAGATAGTCGAGGAGCGAGGCAGGCTGCGGGTAAAAGTGCGGCAGGTAGTGCTCGAGGCCTGCGAAGGCCTCCCCCCGCTCCAGACGCTCCAGGTCCCTCTGAAGGCGCTGGGCGGCAACCGGGGTCAGACCTTGCCAGTCGCCATCGCGCACGCTGGCCGCGGCCCGGCTGCCCTGACTCATCAGCGCCTCGCTGGCCGGCACGATCACTACCGACTCGAGGCTCTGCCCCGAGCGCTGCGTGCCCGGGTCGAAGGTCCGCAGGCTTTCGATCTCGTCGCCCACAAACTCGATGCGCACCGGGTGCGGCAGGTTGGGCGGAAAGACGTCCAGGATGCCGCCCCGCACGCAGAACGTGCCTTGCTCCTCCACAACAACCGCCGGCTGGTACCCGAAGCGCAGCCACGAGGCCACCAGCTCGGCAGGGGGCCTATACTGGCCGCGCTGCAGGGCGCGAACACCGCCCCGCAGCAGACCCGGCGGGGTGGTCTTGACCATCAGCGCCCACACCGGTGCCACGACCACCGGCTGCTGCTCGCGCGCCTCGGCGCGATCCAGGCCTCCCGCCAGCAGAGAGAGCACGGCAACCCGCTGACGCACCGTCTCCGGCTCCCAGGGGCTGCGGTCATAGAAGAGCGGCTCCGGCGGCGGGAAGTAGTGCACGCGCTCGGGCGCGCCGAGCCACGCCGCCAGTTCCTCCTGCATCTGGTGCGCCCGCTCCGGACTGGAGATCACCCACACCACCGGCCCGGGCCAGTGCCGCGCAAGGGTCGCTGCGACCGCCGGCCGCGCTGCCTCTGGCACCCCGAGCGCATAGCTCTGGGCCACGAGCCCCGGGCACGCCAGCTCCTGAATCACACGCTGCATGACCGGCAGCGCCTCAATAAGGGGCAGAAGCCCCACCAGTCTCACGACAAAACCTCCAGAATGGCTCACTATCAGTCGGCGAGCACCTGGCTACTCTTCGCCGGCGTTGTAGCGGTTCATCGCCGCAACGATGCCCTCGCGGACAAAGCAGGCAATCGCCTCCACGGCGCGCTCATAGGCGGCTTCCATGACCGGGCGCTCCTCCGGGAGCCAGTCGCTTAGCACATACTCGACCGCATCGCCGTTCGGGGGGCGGCCGATCCCCAGGCGCAGACGCGGGAACTCGGTTGTGCCAAGATGCCTGATAATCGACTCCAGCCCGCGATGCCCACCCGAGCTGCCCCGCGCTCGCAAGCGGATTCTGCCCAGCGGCAGGTCAAGATCGTCGTACACGATCAGAAGCTCCGCGAGCGAGATGCCATAATGGCGCACGAGCGGCTGCACAGCCTGCCCGCTCTCGTTCATGTACGTCAGCGGACGCGCCAGGAGGAGGCCCCGGCCGAGCACGCTCCCGCTGGCCAGCGAGGCGCGAAACCGGTAGTAGCTGAAGCGCAGGCCATACCGCTCCGCAAACCGGGCCAGACACTGGAAACCGGCGTTGTGCCGGTTTCCCGCATACTCGGGCCCCGGATTCCCCAGCCCCACGATCAGCACAGTCGCGACTGGGCTCAAGCTCCCTCCTCCCTGTCGGCAGCCAGGCAACACAAATGGGGGCTAATCGCAAGGACTAGCCCCTCGCAGACAGCCCCGCCGGCGGCCTCTGCACGCCAACGAGGGCGTTGACTCTCCGTCTGGAACCCGCCGATTACAGGATTCGCCTCAGCGCAAAAACCATACCCACTACGGCCAGAATGGCAGCCATGGTCCCGGCTCCCATACAGAGGGCATCGCGCCACAGCCCCAGCGAGAGCTCCGGCAGAGCCACTCCCCGGATGGGGCGCACGGGCGTTGGCGTCGGAGAGGGCCGGGCGAGGGCCGCCGTCGGCTGCACGATGGCCAGTGTGGCCGTCGGCCCCGGAGTGTTGGTCGGAGCCGGGGTCTGTGTCTCCTCCGGCTTGGGCGTGGGAGTCTCGGTCGGCTTTTTGTTGGCCACAATGATGCCGCGCACGCGGTACTCGCTATAGTTCCCGTCGTTCTTGACCACGTGCAACCGCAGCGAGTACAAGCCATCGGGCACGGTAGTGGTATCCCACTGCACGAGGACGCCATTGATCACGGGAGTGGGGTAGGTCGACCCGATGAGATGCCACTCCGTCGGGTCGGCGCCACGCCCCCACTCGACCTTGTAGAACTGGAAGCCATTGATGGTCGCGGTGCCCAGAATGGGGACCACCCCCCGCACGGTGGCATTCTCCTGCGGGCTGGTAATGATCCCCTGGTTCCCCTGCTGCTGGGGTCTCGCGGCCAGCACGGGCAGCGCGCTGAGCAGCAGACAGACAACAAGCAGGTACCGGGCAGTGCGCTTCATGCTCGTCCTCTCTGTCGGCGATGTTGTGTCAAGTGTAGCACAAATCTACTGCCGCGGCAATCGCCACACGGTGCAGGTTGTGGCTCGTGGGCAGGCTCAACGGTGCTGCTGATGCGAGGACCTCCCCTCGCCCCCTCTGCCAGGTCGGCCCGCAGGCCGACCTGGCAGAGGAGATCCTTCTCCTATGGGCTGGAGTTTGGCCTTTCCAGGTCCTTGTCCGTTATTGCTTGCGCTGGCGCTCCTGGAGGGTGGTGTGGCGCCCCTCGTGCGGTTTCTGCCCCCACCCCGGGGCATGCCCCCGCGCCCCTCCCCCGAGCGGGCACGCCGTGCCCGCTCGGGGGAGGGGCCATTCTTTATGGG
>JAIMBM010000270.1 GCA_023511475.1 Anaerolineae bacterium | reverse complement strand
CCTCCGGTAAGTCCGCCTGACGGGGAAGGCATTTACCCGCTTCAGTTTCTGCGCGCGATCGCCTGGGCAAGGGCGACGATGGCGCCGAGTTCACCATCGCCGGGCAGCGTGCCGTCAAGCAAAAGGCCGACTCGCTCAACTGGTCCGGCTCCCCCGCTGAGGGGGTCAGGCTGGAGCTCCGGCTGCGCATCGTCTGGTACACCGAGAGCGCGCTCTACGCGGCCGGGACGGCCAGGCTGGTCGTCAGGGATGTATCCGCGCAGGCCGGACAGATACCGGGGAGTGGAGCACTCTCCTACCAGATGCCGGTGGCCTATACGCTTCCGCTGAATGAGGGCGTGGCCGGAACAGGTCTGCGCTACGAGGGCAAGAGCGCCGAGGGAGCGCGGTTTGCCGGCGTCGAGGGCTATCCCTATCGCCAGACGGGCGATTCGGTGCGGTGGGAGGGGTACCTGCGCCCCAATGTGGCGGTGCGTCAGGACCTTCGCCTCCTGCAGTACGACGAGCATTCGGCGCGTGTGGGCGGCGTGGCGCATCTGTGGGTCACGCCCTAGCCTGGCACAGGGCGCTACGAGGTGCCAAGCGGCACCTTCTGTAAAGCAGCGTCCCGGCGGACGTTTGCGTTTTGCCTGCACATAAGCTATAATAGTCTTAGGCAAGAGGCTACGACACTAGCCGCGAGGAGAGGGCATGGAGGACAATCGAATAGCACAGGACGTCCACGAAGGAGGAGGTGCGCTTCAACAGGACACGATCGGCAACGCGCTGGCCCTGGCACAGAACGCCCCCCTGCCCACGACACACCCAATGGCATCCCTTCTTGACAGCCAGTACGACTACAAGACCGCGCAACATGGGGACATCCTCCAGGGAGTCATCATGCAGATCACGCCCACTGAGATTCTCGTCGACGTGGGCTCCAAGTCCGAAGGTATTATCTCCGGGCGAGAGCTGGAGCGCATGGACCCCGAGCTGCGCAGGAGCCTGAGGGTCGGGCAGCAGGTGCTGGCCTACGTCATCCGGCCGGAAGACCAGGACGGGAACATCGTGCTCTCGTTGACCCGGGCGCAGATGGAGGCCGACTGGCGCAGGGCCGAGGAGCTCTACGCCGCTGAGGAGATCTTTGAGGCGCAGGTAGCAGGCCACAACAAGGGCGGGCTGATCGTGCGGATCGGCCGGGTCCGTGGCTTCGTTCCCTCTTCGCAGCTTGTAAGCGTGCGGCGTCGGCGGGGCGACTCCGCCGAGGAAGAAGAGGCCGACGACAACGAGCTCGCCAAGCTCGTTGGGAAGACGCTGCGCTTCAAGATCATCGAGCTGGATCGACGGCGCAACCGCCTCATCCTGTCGGAGCGAGCAGCCGCCCGCGAGTGGCGGCGCGAGCAGAAGGAAAAGCTGCTCAACGAGCTCCAGGAGAACGAGGTGCGCACCGGTGTGGTCAGCAGCCTGTGCGACTTTGGCGCCTTTGTCGACCTTGGCGGTGCCGATGGGCTCATCCACCTTTCCGAGCTATCGTGGGGGCGGGTTACCCACCCACGCGAGGTGCTCAAGGTAGGCGAAGAGGTCCAGGTCTACATCCTGCACATCGACCGCGAGCGACGGCGAATCGCTCTGAGCCTGAAGCGCCTGCAGCCGGAGCCCTGGAGCCAGATCGACCAGCGCTTCACCATCGGCCAGATGGTTGAGGGCACGATCACCAAGATCACCAACTTTGGCGCCTTTGCGCGGTTGGAGGGCGATGTCGAGGGCCTGATACACATCTCCGAGCTTTCCGATCAGCGGATCTCGCACCCTCGTGAGGTGGTGCAGGAGGGCCAGACCCTCGCGCTGCGCGTCATTCGCATCGACAGTGCCCGCAAGCGGATCGGGCTCAGCCTGCGGCGAGTCAACGACGAGGAGATCGGTGACTATACCTGGGAGCCTGAGGACGACATAACAGACGACGCAGCCTACGAAGACAGTGCGCCTGCTCCGGAGCAGGAGCAGTAGGCGCTCTGCAAACAGGTTCACCCCAGCTTTGGGGAAGCTGGGGGAAGGTACAGGTGGCTCCCAGGGCCAGCAGCATGACGAGCGTGCACAAGGGCGACGCTCTTGCGGCCGAAAGGGAGTGACCTGGCATCAAGCTGGTCCCATCGAGGCCCCCCTTGTCTCGCTCGCTCGGGGGCCTCGATTCATATCCCCGAGGTGCGGTCACCGGAGACGTTCGGCGGCCCGCGGAGAGGGAGATCCGCTCAGGTGCGACCGGAACACGCGCCTCGGGGCACCGTCGGCCAAGCCGACGGTCAGAATAGCAATCTTTTCGGGAGACTTGAGGAAGCATGCGGTTCACATGGGCCGGCCTTCTGTTCAGAGCCCAAGCATCTCTCGCTCGGCATCCGGATGCAAGAGGCCTGATGGCGAGCCTAGTGAGGAAGTCGGAAGATGGCCAACAAGTTTGATCGCTTCACCAAGCGAGCCCGCGAGACGCTGAGCTATGCTCAGGAGGAAGCCTTGCGGCTTGGCCACACGTACATCGGCACTGAGCACCTGCTCCTCGGCCTGCTGAGGGAAGGCGAGGGCGTCGCGGCGCGAGTCCTCGCGGATCTGGGGCTCAGCCTGTCGCGCGCCCGCGATGCGGTGGAGCGTTACACGGGACGTGGCACCCGCAACCCGGCAGGTCGGGTCGAGCTGGCGCCATCGACCAAGCACGTCATCGAGTTGGCCGTTGACGAGGCGCGCCGCCTCGGGCATCACTACATCGGCACCGAGCACTTGCTGCTGGGCCTGAGCCGTGAGGCGGAAGGAATGGCCGTCGGCATCCTGGAGTCGCTTGGGGTAACCCTGGACCAGGTGCGCGAGCGGACCATGCAGGCGCTGCGCGAAGGCGCAACGCCCGGAACACAGGCCGAGAGGGGCTCGGTCGGCAGCTCGGGCAGCCCGGCCAAGGGCCAGACTCTGCTCGATCAGCTCGGCGTCGACCTGACGGCGGAGGCGCGTTCCGGCAGGCTGGACCCGGTCATCGGGCGGCAACGTGAGATCGAGCGGGTGATTCAGATTCTGTCGCGGCGCACCAAGAACAACCCCGCCCTCATCGGCGAGCCCGGAGTGGGCAAGACGGCGATCGTCGAGGGCATCGCCCAGCGCATCGTCAACGGCGAGACGCCGGACTCGCTTCTGAACAAGCGAGTGGTGCGGCTGGACGTCGGCTCCCTGGTGGCGGGAACGATGTATCGCGGCCAGTTCGAGGAGCGCCTCAAGCGAGTCATCGACGAGATCAAGAACTCGGATACGATCATCTTCATCGATGAGTTGCACATGCTGGTCGGTGCCGGAGCCGCCGGAAGCTCGGTCGACGCTGCCAACATCCTCAAGCCGGCACTCTCGCGGGGCGAGTTGCAGTGTATCGGCGCGACAACGCTGAACGAGTATCGCAAGCACATCGAGAGCGATGCGGCGCTGGAGCGGCGTTTCCAGCCCGTGATGGTCGACGAGCCGACTGTCGAGGAGACGATCGAGATCCTGCGGGGTGTCCGCTCGAGGTACGAGGAGCACCACCGGCTGGAGATCACCGACGAGGCGCTGGTCGCAGCGGCGCATCTGGCCGCGCGGTACGTGCCGGACCGGTTCCTGCCCGACAAAGCCATCGACCTGATCGACGAGGCAGCGTCGCGGGTCCGCGTCTACAAGGCGTTCCGGACGATGGGCGTGCGCGAGACTTTCCGCCAGCTGCGCGCGATCCAGCAGCAGAAGCAGGAGGCTTTCTCGGCCGAGCGCTTTGACGAGGCGCTGGCTCTGCGGCAGGAGGAAGAGGCCCTGCGCTCCAAGCTGGAGCAGCTCCGCCTCGGCTGGCGCGACTCGTCGGAGGGCTCCGGCCTGCGCGTGACCGAGGAGGACGTCGCAGAGATCGTCTCTATGTGGACGGGCGTGCCGGTTACCCGCATCGTCGGGGAGGAGTCCGAGCGGCTCCTGAAGATGGAGGAGGCGCTGCACGGCCGTATCGTCGGCCAGGACGAGGCTGTGTCGACGGTGGCCAAGGCGGTGCGTCGGGCCCGGGCGGGTCTGAAGGACCCCAAGCGGCCTATCGGCTCGTTCATCTTCCTCGGTCCAACCGGCGTCGGCAAGACCGAGCTGGCCAAGGCGCTGGCCGAGTTCATGTTCGGCAGCGACGATGCGCTGATCCAGCTCGACATGTCCGAGTTCATGGAGCGGCACACCGTGTCGCGCCTCGTGGGCGCGCCGCCCGGCTACGTGGGCTACGAGGAGGCGGGCCAGCTTACGGAGGCCATCCGTCGGCGCCCGTACTCGGTCGTCTGCTTCGACGAGGTCGAGAAAGCGCACCCTGAGGCCTTCAACATGCTGCTCCAGATCATGGAGGATGGGCACCTGTCGGACGCGAAGGGGCACAAGGTCGACTTTCGCAACTGCATCATCATCATGACGTCCAACGTCGGCGCCGAGTATCTCTCTCGCGACGTGCCGCTTGGCTTCACCCTGGCCAGGAATGAGGACCAGTCGGAGGAGGAAGCCTACCAGCGCATGCGGGACAAGATCCTCGGGGAGCTAAAGCGGACGTTCCGGCCCGAGTTTCTGAACCGTCTCGACGCGGTGGTCGTGTTCCATCGCCTGACGCGCGAGCAGATTCGGAAGATCGTGGACCTCAACCTTGCCCGTGTGGCGCAGCGGGTTGAGGAGCACCACGTCACGCTCGAGTTCACGGACGAGGCGAAGGAGCTGCTGGCCGAGCGGGGGTACGATCCTCAGTTCGGGGCGCGGCCGCTTCGCAGGGTCATCCAGCAGATGGTTGAGGATCCGCTATCGGAGATCATCCTCAACACGGACCTGCGGGTGCCGATGACGATCCGTGTCGAGCGCAATGGCGACGAGCTGACGATGACCACGCGGCCGATGGCCGAGGCCGAAGAGCCGACCGCCGTCGCCAAGTAGGCAGAGTCTATATCGAGCAGAAGGCAGAGGTGGCCTGAGAGCCGCCTCTGCCTTTTGTTTGGGGGCGCTGACGCTCAAGAGGGAGCTCGGCCCCATCTGGCGCTCTGACCCTGCGCTCGCCCCATGGAGTTCGACCTCCGCGAGCGCACCCCGTCCTGCCGTGCAGAGGCCGCTGAGATGATCCCCAACGGCTCTGCGTTCGGGAACCCCTCCCCCTCACCCCCTCCCCAAGGCGGACGCCGCGGCGTCCGCCTTGGGG
>JAIMBM010000027.1 GCA_023511475.1 Anaerolineae bacterium | reverse complement strand
CAAAGCCGATCCCGGTAGGCAGGCCTACCCGCAGCCCGCTTCTGCGCCATACGCTGGACGCGAAACTGAACACTTACGCGAACAGGCGTTCTTGCTTCGCCCCTTGCCCCCGTGGTATAATCCCCCCGCAACCTGCAGGCGACCGCCTGCTCCCTGAAAGCGAGCGAGCATGCCAAAGACGCGCACCCGGTGGGTCTGTCAGAACTGTGGCAGCGTGCAGGTGAAATGGATGGGGCGCTGCCCGGACTGCGGCGAGTGGAACACGCTCGTAGAGGAGCAGGAGGCTGCTCCCGAGCCGGCGCGCGCCTCTCGCGCTTCCTGGGCCCCAACCAGCGAGGCCCGGCCCCTCACGCGCGTGGCCGCCGACGGCTTTGCCCGGCTCGCCGTGCCGCTGGAGGAGTTCAGCCGGGTGCTGGGCGGGGGGCTGGTGCCAGGGTCGGTCATCCTCATCGGCGGCGACCCGGGCATCGGCAAGTCTACCCTGCTCCTGCAGGTATCGGCGCTCCTGGCCCAGCAGGGGCAGCGGGTGCTCTACGTCTCAGGGGAAGAGTCGGCGGAGCAGGTGCGGCTCCGCGCCGACCGGCTCGGCGCCCTGTCCGACGACCTCTATATCCTTGCCGAGACCAACCTGACGCAGATACTCGGCCACATCGAGCACCTCAAGCCGGCCCTTGCCGTCGTCGACTCTATCCAGGCTGTCTATCTGGAGGAGCTGACCTCCGCGGCCGGGAGTGTGAGCCAGGTGCGCGAGGGTGCGGCTGCCCTGTTGCGGCTGGCCAAGTCCACGCACATCCCCATCCTCATCGTCGGCCATGTCACCAAGGCCGGAGCCATCGCCGGGCCGCGGGTCCTCGAGCACATCGTCGATGCGGTGCTTTACCTCGAGGGGGAGCGTTTCCACGCCTATCGCCTCCTGCGGGGCGTCAAGAACCGGTTTGGCTCCACCAACGAAGTCGGCGTCTTTGAGATGACCGACGCCGGCATGGCCGAGGTGCCCAACCCCTCTCAGGTCTTTCTCGCCGAGCGGCTGGCCGCCGCGCCCGGCTCGGCCATCGCCGTGACGCTGGAGGGCACGCGGCCGCTGCTCGTCGAGATACAGGCCCTCACCTCTACCACCAGCCTCGAGCTGCCCCGGCGTACCGCCAACGGCATCGAGTTCAACCGGCTCCTCCTTCTCGTCGCCGTGCTCTCCAAGCGCGTCGGCCTCCCGCTCGGGAACCAGGACGTGTTCGTCAACGTCGTCGGCGGGCTCAAGATCGCCGAGCCGGCCGCCGACCTTGCGGTCGCCACGGCCATCGCCTCCAGCCTGCGCAGCCAGCCCGTCGCCTCGGACCTGGCCATCGTCGGCGAGATCGGGCTCTCCGGGGAGCTCCGCTCCGTCGGCCAGATCGAGAAGCGGTTGCGCGAGGCGGCCAAGCTCGGCTTCCGCCGCTGCCTGGTGCCACAAACGAGTGCAGACCTTCTGCGGGGCTTTCAGGGGGTCGAGATCGTCGGCGCCAGCACCCTGGCCGAGGCGCTGCAGGTGGCGCTGGTGCGGGGGTGAGGAGGAGACCCCGCACGCAGTCACCATGAGGAAACGAGCAGATCCTGCCTTCGTCCTTACACTACCACTGCAATGCTCTGCCCTGCGTACAGTGGAGAGCTCCGCATTCCCGGGGAATACCCCGACTGACGGTTGGGGCTCTTGTTGCGACCACTACCTGATCCCTGTGCCACACCATGGTGTATCGGCGTCCATGCATGCCCGGGGAACACGGCGCCGAGGAGGCCAGCGATGTCTGCAAATATGCCGAGGGCACGAGCGATGCTGGATGAGCTGCAGGCCGAGAACCTGCTGCTGACAGTGCCAGCGCTCCTGTTCTTGAGCTTTCCACTCGTCGTGGCTGCTCCTCATCTTGAGGACCCCTCCCGCGCAACCGATCCGGCGCTGTTAGCCTTCTGCGTTGCTGCGGCAGTGTGGGCTGCCAAAGGGCGAAGCCCTCGACTCGCAGCCTGGCTTATGGTCGTCGGAAGTATTGGCGTGGACCTGCTGGTCATGCACAACCTGCGCCTCGAAGGAGCGGCACTGCTCCTCGCTCTCCCCGCGGGGCTGGCTGCCCTTTTCATAGGCCTGCGGTCAGGGGTAGCCACAGCGGTAGCCTGCACAGTGTTCGTTGCCTATGCCCCGCCCTGGCTAATGCCAGCCGAGAGCTCATTTCGCGCAACAGTGGTGATCGGGTTGTGGGCAACCCTGGGGCTGATATGCCTGGCGCTTCGGTCCTCCTTGGCGCTCGTGGAGTCCCTGTGGTCGAGCTATGAGCGTAATTGCGGCCTGCTTGAAGAGGCGCGCAATCAGCGTCTGCGGCTAAAGGAGGCCCTGAAGGACCTGGCCGACGCCAATGTCCAGCTTCAGCGCCTGAACCGCCTGGCGACAGGCCTGCGTCAGGAAGCCGAAGAGGCACGGCGGGCGAAGGAACAGTTCGTGGCGAGTGTGTCGCACGAGTTGCGGACGCCGCTCAACATGATTATCGGGTTCACCGAGACGATTCTCCAGGCACCGCAGGTCTACGGTCCGGGCATCCCACCACCTCTGCTGGCCGATCTGGCTATCGTGCTTCGCAACAGCCAGCACCTCTCCTCCCTGATCGACGATGTCCTGGACCTGAGTCAGATCGAGGCTGGGCGCATGGCCCTGACCAAGGACTGGGTGTCTCTCGCGGAGATCTCGGATGTGGCGGCCACTGCTGTGCAGCCGTTGTTCGGCTCGAAGGGACTGGACCTGGAGATTGACTTGTCGCCAGACGTGCCCCTCGTCTTCTGCGACCGCACGCGCATCCGCGAAGTGCTGCTCAACCTGCTTTCGAATGCGGGGCGGTTCACAGAGACCGGTGGTGTCAGGCTGCAGGTACGCAGCGAAGGCGAGTCAATACTCATTTCGGTAGCCGACACCGGCCCGGGCATCGCACCCGAAGACCAGGAGCGGCTCTTCCAGCCGTTCGAGCGCCTGGGCGAGTCGGTCCGGCGGCGCTATGGAGGCACGGGCCTTGGTCTGGCGATCAGCAAACGCATCGTGGAACTGCATGGTGGCGAGATGTGGGTAGAGAGCGAACCGGGGCAGGGGACCACTTTCTTCCTGCGACTACCCGTGATGCCGCGCTCACCACTCCCCGCATCCAGAGCTGCAGGGCGTTGGCTGCGTCCTGAGTGGGAATATGAACAGCGCACCCGGCCTGTCGCTGCCAGAGGCTCCTTGGTTCGGCCGCGGCTGGTGGTGCTGGAGGCGGGCCGCACGCTGGCGCGCCTGTTGGCCCGGTACGGCGGGGATGTCGAGGTGGTGTCCACCGAACGGCTCGAAGAGGCGCTTGAGGAACTGGCCAAGACGCCTGCGCAGGCTCTCCTGGTGAACGAGCCCTCGCCGGAGCTTGAGGGCCGCCGCCTGCGCGCGCTTGGCTGCTTGCCTCACGGTACCCCCGCCATCGTCTGTTCAGTGCCGGGCCGGGAAGAGGCTGCGAGCAGCCTTGGTGTAGCAGAGTACCTCGTCAAACCCGTTGGCAGGGAGGCATTGTTCCAGGCTGTCGAGCGCCTGCATCTCCGCGACTCGACGGTGCTCGTTGTGGATGATGATCCCGAGACGTGTCGGCTATTCCGCCGTATGCTCCACTCATACGGCCTGAGCATGCGTGTGCTCACGGCCACTAGTGCACGACAGGCGCTGGCCCTCCTACGTGAACAGCAACCAGATCTGCTGATCCTCGATCTCATCATGCCGGACATGGACGGTTTCGCTCTGCTCGCGGAGAAGGCGAATGACCCCCTCATCTGTGCCATCCCGGTCGTCGTCGTCTCCGCCAATGACCCAAGTGGTCGCCCTGTCGTCACACCGCTGCTTGCCGCTACCCGGAGGGGAGGATTCACCATCACCGAGGTGCTGGCCTGCATCCAGGCTATTGGGCGGCCTGCTGCGTCAAGCGGTCCAGCAGATCCAGGAGCGTCTCTCGGGTAACCGGCTTGCGGAGAAAGGCCGCGGCGCCAAGGGCGAGGGCTAGCTCCTGCTGAGGAATGATGCTGCAAACCACAATCGGCACATCCCGCAGGTGCGGGTGCTCGCGAAAACGCGCAAGCGTTTCCCAGCCATCTCCGCCGGCAAGCATGAGGTCCAGCACCACAGCGTGGGGCTTGCTTCGAAGAGCAAAGGCGAATCCTGGCTCTGGGTCCGTGACTCCCAGAAAGGAGTACCGCGTGCCCGCCAGGCAGCGCTCGAAGAGCAAGAGCGTATCCTGGTTGTCATCGATCACGAGAACTGTGCGCCGCTCGGCTATCGGCAGGACGAGGCGGGCCCCTAGAGTCCCATCACAGAACTTGACCATTGCAAAGGAGCCACCGCAGAGGGTGGCGAGTTGTGTGGCCATCTCGAGCTTCTCCGAATCGCCAGCCGCCAGGGTTGGGGGTGGCTGCTTGCGGGGTGTCGGCAGAAGCTCGAGAGTGATATGTGTGTCCCCCGCTCGCACGTCGATGCGCACAACGCCATCTGCTGCCAAGTGGATGGCGGGCGTCACCGCGTTAAGCAGTATCTGCCGAAGCGCCCAGTCGACCAGCGCGAGGCGCGGTAGTGCGGGCGGTGGGTTGCACTCCACCGTTGCGTTGGTAGTCGCCAGCAGTGGTCGCACTAATGTGAGTACGGCATCGAGGGCCTGGGGCAGATCGGCAGTCCCTGCAGGTAGCGAGCGCCTGAGCCATGCCAACTCCTGTTCGGGGGTCGGGGTGGCGTGTGTCCCAAGTGTGACTTCACATCCATGAGGCGCAGCCGCCACACTGGCGTCTGCGGGCGCATGTCGTTCGAGGAGGTAGTCAGCGAGGACTCGTAACGCAAGATGCGCTTCGCGCCGGAGTTGGCGCTCACTCAGGCCCAGGGTAGCTGCTACTTCGGCGTGAGTGCATTGCTCCTTGTAGCGATGAAACAGAATGCGGTAGACGCGCCAGGCAGTAGCCATCGGCGGCATGCTGGCGTCCGGCTCGAGTGCTTCAATGGATTGAAGCAATAGCCTTTGGAGTGCCGCTGCGGGACTGTTGCGGGAGCGCAGACCAAAGATCTCAATAAGCGGACTCCTCCGCAGTTCGTCCGGATCGTATAGGTGCATGAGGGCGCGACGCAGAGCCTGAAGAAAGAAGGTACGGTCCAGTGGCTGAGTCATTATGGTCTACTCATGGCCGGCCTATGTCCGATACCTGGCCGTAGGAGGCCCACCAACGGACTTCAGTAGTGTATACTAGCAGTGCAGTGTTTGGGCTTTGGTGTGCTAAAGTTTATCATCGCCAGGAAGAACACGCAAGTACCACGAAGGACGAGTTGGCAACCGGGCTGTGAAAGGGCAATCCCAGCCAGCTGTGGCCGTGGCTGATGGGGAGTTGGCAACTGGGCAGGGAGGGAGTTGTCAACCTTGCCGGGCGAAGCTTCCTGTAGCGCCACGACCTGTGCTGATCTGGGGGGCTGCCTGCGTGTGGTACCGTGCCCTCTTTCGGGCCACTTGCAGAAAAAGGAGGAGAAAGCCATGGACCTGGCTCGTGAGCGTGTGACGAGGCGCGTGTTGCTCCGCACCCTTGTGTGTACCGCTGCTGGCGCTTCTCTTGGCGCCTGCGGTCCGAAGACCACGCCGCAAGTGGTCAAGGAGACGCAGGTAGTCAGAGAGACCATCGAGGTCGTCAAGGAGGTCACTGCTGCTCCAGCACCGGAGGTCAAGTTGACCTTGTGGCACCACTGGGGTGGCACGCGCGAGCCCCTGATGAAGAAGGCGCTCGACGACTTTGCGGCCCGTAACCAGGGCCTGACCGTGGAGCCGACGCTAATCCCCTGGGATCGCAAGGAGGAAGCGGTCCTGACGGCCGTGGCGGCGGGCCAGGCGCCAGATGTGCTCATGCTGAACGCTGCAGAAATGCCGCCCTATGCGCTGAACAAAGCGCTGAACCCGATTGACGATATGGTAGCGCAGGTGGGCATACAGGCCGAAGAAGTGTATGAATCAGACTGGAAAGCCTCCAGCTACGCCGGCAAGCAGTGGGGACTTCCGCAGACCGTGGGCGGCGCAGCTTTCTTGCTCTTCTTTAACACCGCCTCTTTCGTGGGCGCCGGTCTGGATCCGACCAAGCCGCCAGCGACTTGGGGTGAGACTCTTGAAGCCGCGACCACACTCCTGAAGAAGGAGGGCGACGAGATCAAGCAGTTGGGGCTCCTTACAGGCGTGACGTCTTGGTCCTGGCTCAACTTCCTGGCAGAGAACGACGCAGCATGGCTCAGCCCGGATGGCCGCGAGGTGCAGATGGATAATCAGGGGGCCGTCGAGGCGCTCGAGTGGATCGTCCACGTGACTGATGCACAGGGTGGGGCTGAGAGAGTGGCGGCGTTCACCAGCGCAGGGGGCGATGCGGATCCATTCATGTCGGGGCGCGCTGCGATGACCTACCAGGGAGTGTGGCAATACTACATCATCAAGACGAACGCTCCCGAACTCGAGTACAGTTCGGCCCTGGCACCACTCAACAGGGGAAAGTGGCACGAGGCTAACTACGGACCGCACCTCTATACTCTGCCAGCAGGCACAAAGCACACTGCAGAGGCCTGGAAGCTGCTGCTCTGGCTTACCCGCGAGGCGGGAGGTTGCGACTTCCTGACTGCTCAGTTGCGTCCCTCGCCGTGGAAGGCGTGCAACGAGAATAGCCCGGTGTCGAAAGTGGCTGACTACTGGCCGGTTGTCCTCAGCGCATTGGACGCCACTCGGGCAGAGCCGCTCACGCCGCTGTTCAACAGGTTTGCCTCCATCTGGGACGAGATGCTCGAAAAGGCCATGCACCATCAGTCCACAGCAGCCGAGGCCATCAAGTGGGCTGCTGCGGAAATGAGCAGGGCGAACGAAGAGTTTTGGGCGAAACAGTAGGATGGAGCTGGGAACGGTTTGCTTTCGAACCCTCGGCTGCTGGTTGGCACCCCCCGTAGAGGAGGCTCGATGGCGAGGTTGACGGCCATTGGCCCACGGGTGCACCGGGTCACGTCGCTGAGACGCCGCGAGGCGATGATGGGGTTTCTCTTCGTGACGCCCGTGGTCTTGGGTTTTGTCATCTTCAACATAGGCCCGATCATCGCCTCGCTCGTCTTGAGCTTTACCGACTACAACATCCTGAATCCATCGCCCCGGTGGGTCGGCCTCGATAACGTGCGTAAGGCCCTTGGCGAGCCATTGTTCCGTACGGCGTTGGGCAATACACTGTACTACACGGCGCTGCGGATCCCCCTGAGCATCGCAATCGCGTTCGTGCTCGCCGTGATGGTGAAGCGAGCCAGCTTGTCCTCGCGCTTCTACCGATCGGCAATCTATCTGCCCAGCATCGTACCCACAGTCGGCAGCGCGATAGTCTGGGTCGTCATCTTCAATCCACAATATGGCCTGCTCAACCGGGCACTGGGGCTCATTGGCATCCACGGCCCAGGCTGGCTCACCAGCCCAGTGTGGGCGAAACCCGCGATAATACTCATGAACCTATGGAGCATAGGTGGAAGCTTTGTGATATTCCTCGCCGGGCTGCAGGACATACCGTCCGAGTACTACGAAGCGGCCTGTGTGGACGGAGCAAACGCCTGGAATCAGTTTTGGCGCCTCACGGTTCCCCTTATGACGCCCACCATCCTCTTCAATCTCGTGATGGAGTCCATATACGCCTTTCAGGTCTTTGAGGCCGCCTTCATCACGACTGGGGGTGGTCCGCTTCGTGCGACCTATTTCCTTGCGCTGTACATCTATGACAACGCGTTTCGGTTTCTGAGTATGGGGTACGCGTCAGCTGTGTCATGGCTTCTCTTCGTGATGATCATGGCCTTCACGGTTGCAGTTCTACGGAGTTCAGAGCGGTGGGTCTTTTACGGGGGTGGCGAGCAATGAGGTATTCTGCCGCGGCGTATGGAGCGCGCTTTCGGCGTCGCGTGTTCGCCAGAGTTGGCTCGGTGTTGCTGCACCTTGCCCTCACGGCAGTGAGCTTGCTTGCAGTCCTTCCGCTTTTGCACATGCTTTCCGTCTCGCTACAGACTATGCCGCAGATCCTGCAGGGGACAGGGATGATCCCCAACCCCCCGACGCTCCAGCCGTACGTAGACGTACTCACCCGAATGCCCTTTGTCCGGTATCTGAAGAACACTCTCACGATAACGTGCTGGGCCGCGGTGGGCGCGTTCGTGTCAAATACGATCGGAGCCTACGGATTCGCCCGTTTTCGCTTCCCGGCACGCGACGCCATCTTTACCCTCCTCCTGACCTCGATGATGCTGCCTGGGGTTGTGCGCCTCGTTCCGACCTACATCCTATTTCAGAAGCTGGGCTGGCTGAACACCTTCCTACCGCTGATCGTTCCCTCGTACTTTGGCAGCCCATTCTTTGTGTTCCTGCTACGGCAATTCTTCCGTGGTTTGCCTTCGGATCTTTTCGACGCAGCGCGAATCGACGGCGCCAACGAGCTGGTTACCCTGACACGAATCGTCCTCCCATTGGCCAAGCCCGCCCTCGCTACGATGCTCATCTTCAGCGCACAGGGCTCGTGGAACGACTTCATGGGGCCGTTGCTGTACCTCAAGGATGCAAGGCTGCGTACGCTGGCCCTTGGCTTGTATGCCTTCCGCTCGGAGCCTCAAGGTGTACCGAGCTGGAACAACCTGATGGCGATTGCTGTCCTCATGGTTCTGCCAGTCCTGGGGCTGTTCATTGCCTTCCAGACGTACTTCATCGGCGGCATCACTTTCACTGGCATCAAGGGATGACCAGACCGCTGGACGGCCGCGGGAGGGAACACTGCATGGTGGCTAGTGGACGAAGTGGTGTCGGAGGCAGGGCGAGCCATAACGCACGGGAACGGCTCCTCGCAGCCCTTCGCTGCCGTGAACCAGATCGAGTGCCGGTGTGGATGCTGTTTCCCCGTGAGCGTCACGGTGCCTACGTCGACGTGTACAGCCTGCCGTCCTACCGGGAGGTCGCCCCTTACATCCGTTCTCATACGGACTTTTTCGACCGGCGCGGAATAGAATCGCCTTTCCTCTATACGGCTGTCGCACAGGTGGAGAGCGCGAGGAGGCAAGAGCGTGGCCTCTGTATCACGGAGACCACTGTCTACACCCCCTATGGCCCGCTCAGCGAGCAAGTCCGCCTGGGCCCAGATTCCGCTGCGCACTGGCACACGCGCTACCTGCTGCGGGAGTTGGAGGACCTGGACAAGCTACTGGCCATTCCCTACGAGCCAGCCGTGCCAGACGTCACGCCCTTCCTCACCGCCGCTTCTCGCCTCGGCAACGACGGGGTAATGATGATGGATCTGGACACCCCCGTCGGTTTTCTGGACAGTCACGCAGCACCCGAGACGTTAGCACAGTGGATTGCCACCGACCTTGACACCTTGGTGCGCTTCCTGGACGTGCTCTTCAGTAGAGAGCTACGTTTCATTGAGCAAGCGCTGCAACAAGGGGTCGGTCCCGTTTTCTTCGTTACAGGCAGCGAGTTCGTGGCGCCGCCGCTCGCATCTCCAGCCGTCTTCGAGAGACTGTACCTGCGCTACGCAGTGCCGTTGTTCGAGTTGATCCATCGCTACGGCGGGTGTGCACTCGTGCACCATCATGGCCGCATTGCCGCGGTTCTGGAGCAGATCGTGGCTGGTGGCGCCGATGGCATTCATCCGATCGAGGAGCCACCCGTGGGAGACATGCCCCTGGCCGAGGCCAAGCGCATCATGGCCGGAAGAGCCTGCATCGTCGGAAGCGTGCAATATGACGATTTAGCCCGACTTCCCGACGATGAGTTCGAGGCGCTCATCCGCCGGCAAATACGGGAGGCAGCTCCGGGCGGCGGCTACATCGCCGCTCCTACCGCTGGGCCGTATGAAACCACGATAGCGCCCCAACACCAGCGCAACCTGATGCGCATGGTAGATCTCGTGCACCAGTGGGGTGTTTATCCCCTGCGATCAGAGGTATGACGGGCAGCCTGATATGCGGAGGATCATTCCTCGGATCGCTCTGGATCTGGCAGAAGCAGACCTGGAGTTCATAGAGTCGACCGCGGCGCGAATCCTGGAGGAGGTCGGGCTAGAGGTCCCCCTGAGCCAGGCCCGGGAAGAGTTGCAGGGAATGCCCGGGCTCCGGCTGCGCGGGGATCGTGTCCACTTTGCTGCTGACGGTACGCTCGCCCTGTTGGGGAGCTTACGCCGCAGTGCGCCTTCCGTTCCCCCTGACGTGCATCTACACGTAAGCACCGGGGGAGGAGCACTGCGTATTCTCGACCATGAGACCGGCGAGCTCCGTCTGCCCACTACGGGCGATCTCTTGTTCATCCTCAGGGTTTGCGACCGCCTCGGGCTGGGCGGCGACCCTCCCGTGATCCCCGCTGATATCCCCACGCCCCTGCGGGAGGTAGCCCTCTATCGGCTGGCGTGGATTCATACTCGCACATTCACCGGACGTGACATCAGTTCCGTCCTCGTTGGGGAGTATGTGTATGAGATGGCGCAGGCTGCGGGCAAGCCGTTCCGGTTGCCGCTTTACCTGATAAGTCCGCTGCGGATCAATGCTGAGAACCTCGACGTCGTCCTCCATTTTGCGAACCGCCTGGATGGTGTCTCCGTCCACACTATGCCCATGCCTGGCGCTACAGCACCCTTGCTTGCTCCGGCGTACCTGTCCCAGGCGCTCGCCGAAACCATCGGCGGATACCAGATCATGCGGCGGCTGTTGCCTCGTGTGAAGGTGTCCTTTGGGCTGAAAGCGCTGGCCTTCGACCCCTACGCTGGGGTCATCGGATGTGGCAGCCCAGAGTCCCTGCTGCAAGGGCAGATCGAAGTAGCCTTACTCCAACGCTATGGGCTAACCCCCGGCCACTTTTTCTGGAGCATGGCCGGGAGTGCCGATGCCCAGGCTGCGGCTGAGCGTATGGCAGGTGTATTGATGGGAGCTCTGGCTGGGGTGCGGCACTTTGGTGTGGCCGGGCGGCTGCAAGGCGAAGCTTTCAGCCTTGTGCAGCTATTGATCGATCTCGAGATTGCAGCCTATGTGGAGCGCGTGTTGCGGGGTCACGCCTGGGAGGACCAGCTTGCGCATATACTCGCCGAAGTGCAGGCGGGAGTCGAGACCGACAGCTTCCTTGGGTCTGAGGCGACAGTGGCACACTATCGGAGCGAAGTCCTGCAGCAGCCGTTCTTCAGCAGACGGACACTATCACAGCGCGCCGGACGCAACGAGCCGGACCTCCATGGCCGTATCCGGCAGTGGCTTGCGCAGTTGGATCTGCCGAGATCCGAGTACCAGCCCCCCGAGGTTCGGGCCGAGTTGGACCGCATCTATCGCCATGCAGAAGCACATCTGTGTGTTTGACCGGCCGAGCGGGGGCGACGACCGATGCGGAGCCGTTCCTGCTGAGGCTTGGAGGAGAACAGAACATGGCTCGCTTACTGGGTCCGGCTGACTGCGGGATTCGGCGCATTGAGCATGGGGTAGACGTGTGTGTCGTGGGAGGGGGTCTCACCGGGCTGTGCGCCGCGTTGGCGGCGGCGCGACATGGGGCACGCGTGGTACTCATGCACGACCGGCCTGTACTTGGAGGCAATGCTTCCAGCGAAATCCGCATGCACATTTGCGGCGCGGACCGACACGGCCAGTTACCCAACCTCCGCGAGACCGGAATCCTCGAGGAGCTTCGGCTCGAGAACGCACACCGTAATCCTCTGCAAGAGTACTGTACCTGGGATTTGGTGCTGTACGAAAAAGCGCGCTACCAGGCCGGTCTGGAACTGCTCCTCAACTGTACCTGCCAGCAGGCAGAGATGCGCGAGGGGCAAGTCGCTGCGATCACAGGATGGCAGCTAACGACAAACACGTACCATACTGTTCGTGCCAGCATTTTCATCGACTGCTCAGGCGATGCGGTTCTTGCGCCGCTGACCGGCGCCGAGTTTCGTATGGGGCGGGAAGGACGTAATGAGTTCGGTGAATCCATCGCGCCGTTGGAGCCGGACTCCCGCACCATGGGTCTTACGTGCATGTTCATGGCTCGGTGCCATGACGAACCTCAGCCTTTCACACCGCCTGCCTGGGCTTACGACTTTCCTGAGGACACCGACTTGCCCGAGGGCGCAGAGGGGCACACCTGGCTGAGATATGGCTATTGGTGGATCGAGTTGGGCGGTGACCAACATAGCCTGTATGACGCCGAAGCGTTGCGGGACGAGCTACTGCGCATAGTACTCGGCGTTTGGGACCACGTGAAGAATCACGGCGACCATGGCGCGGACAACTGGGCCTTGGAGTGGATACAGTTCCTGCCCGGGAAACGAGAGAGTCGTCGTTATGTCGGTGACCACGTGCTGACACAGCTGGACATCGAGGCGGAGGGTAGATTCCCAGACGTCGTCGCCTATGGAGGCTGGCCGATGGACGATCACCATCCGGCTGGCTTCTGGGCAGCAAAGGAGGGCAGGCCACCGACTGTCTTCCATCCCTGCCCCTCGCCCTATGGTATCCCCTATCGGGTGCTGTACTCGCGCAACGTCGGGAACCTTATGTGCGCTGGAAGAAACGCATCTTGCAGCCACGCCGCGATGAGTTCGACCCGCGTCATGGGTACCTGCTGTAGCATGGGACAGGCCGCAGGTACGGCAGCCGCCATTGCCATTCGTAGAAAGCTCTCACCCCGCGAGGTAGGCTCGCACTGTATCTACGAGTTACAGCAGACCCTGCTTCGAGACGATGCCTACCTGCCGTGGCAGCGCCAACAGTTCGGTCCGCTGACAACTGGCGGGCATCTCACAGCTTCCCGGGGTGATCCCGAGCCAGTCCGCGATGGTATCAACCGGCCAGTAGGGGCCATAGAGCACGCCTGGACGTGCAGGGCTGGCGACTGGATAGCATACGAGTTTGGCCATCCTGTCCATGTCCGAGAAGTCACCCTGGTGCTCGACAGTTCGTTGGACCGCTTGCTCACTTTGAATCACGATCGGCCAGTGCCCGGTGAGATCTTCGCCACCCCAGCTACTCTGCCACGGGTCTTTCATCTGGATGGTCGCATGGGCGACACGTGGGTGCGGTTGCAGGAGGTTCACTGCAACTATCAGCGACTGGTGCGGCTGGGTCTGGTATGTCAGGTGGATGCGATCCGGCTCACCATCGACGAAACGTGGGGCAGCGAGCAAACCCGTGTCTTCGCATTCTACGTGGACTGAGGCTACAGCGCAGCTGGCGCTCAGTGCGCAAGGTTGTCTGCAAGCCCAGGCGCAGGTCGCGCCTGCCGAGCCACAGCCCCCAGGCTGTGCCCTGGTGTGGCCCGCGCTTCTGCAGGTTCGCGGACCGGTGAAGACGCCCTGCAGTGGGCGCCTGGGCCAAACGCGCGCGCCCAGGATGTGGGCGCGAGACGTCGTTTGAGGAGTGTGGCTCCTGGCTCGTGCGCGCCGTGAAAGTGGAGAGAACCGCAGAGCCCCTTGTGACCCCTGTCCGCAGTGTGACGGACAGGGGTTCCCTTCTCCTTGGGTGTTGAGATCTTTGCTCCACGGTAGGCGGCCGTACTGACGCGGGTTGCGTCCACCTTGAGGGCGTAGTTTGCCCCTTGGGGCAGGCTGATCTGTGCTGCCGCCAGGCCCAAGTCGGTTCGCAGGCCGACTTGGGGGGCCTCCTTTTCTGCGGGGTCGACTTTGGCCCATCGGAGCGCACCCCTCGATGTCGTGCAGAGGGCGCTGCGAGAGCGCTCAAGCACCCTGTGTGGGGGGAAGACATTGCAG
>JAIMBM010000269.1 GCA_023511475.1 Anaerolineae bacterium | reverse complement strand
GCGGATGCCCGTGTCCACCGCTGCCGGGAACGACACGGCCCCGATGTTTACTACCTCCATGCCCTTGCCCGGGATGATGAACTCCCAGCATGCGGCCACCGTATAGTCACGGGCATCCTGCAGGCCATAGCCATGAGCCACCAGCGCGGGAATCACCACCGCATCATTTGAATACTGCGGGAAGCCCAAGCCCTTGCGGGTCAGCTCGGTGGCGAGACACAACAACTCCAGATCGGTGTCTTTAGAGATGCGGAGGTTGATCTTTGGGTCGATCAAGCTCGTTTCGAGGGCCACGCGCAGCACCATGCGCGTGAGCTCATTCACCCCATCGGACCCGTCCGGCTTGACCCCGCCAACAGTCAGGCTCTGGCCGTTGTCGCCCTGCTGGACCCCTGGGTACAGGTCGGAGTCTTTGTTCAGCGCAATGAAGAATTCCGCCAACAACTCTTCGGCGCTATGGAGCGTCTCTCGTCCGGCCTCGAGGTCCGCCCGCAGGTATGGCCAGAGGTACTGGTCGAACCGGCCTAGGCCAACATGGTAATGCCCGCTGAGCCACACCACTGCGTGCAACAGTCGCAGCGACTGAAGGGCCTCGCGGAAGGTCCGCGGGGGATGTGCCGGCACGCGGCTCAGCGTTTCGGCGACGTCTTCGCGTCCTTGCTGGTGCGCAGCCAGAGCGTAGCGTTGGGCGAGGCAGAGTACTGCGTCGATAGTTTCCACGGCAGAATCGAGAAACTCGATAGCCTCGGGATCTCCAGTCAGGCGCTCCCGTGTCGCGAGAGCAATCTGCCTCCGCCCGAGGAGGCCCTGGGATAGCACCATACCCCAGTCTGCACAGATGTTCGAGATGGGCCCAAACTCGTGGAGGGTGTAGCCCCGCGTTAGCTCAGCCCACGCGTCGGGCGAGTAGACCGGCGGCACCGAACGCACAGTGCGGGTGAACACGATGCGCTCGTCGGGCAGGATTACCGGTTCCTCCGCCTCACACATGCGGCGCGTGAGCCGGGCCGCACGCCGCGGCCAAGACAGGTTCTCCGCCTCGCATTCTGCGAGCACGTCCGGCACCACGTCCTGTCGCCATCGGCGGTGATATCCCTCTCGCACGCGATCTTTCATCTCCTCCAATCGCTGGTTCATACTAGCCCCTCTGTGCCTGCCTCTAACCGCAGCACGGTGAAAGAGTGCCCGGGGAACACGTGCCGGAACGCACCTCCCGCTCTGGAAAGTGCACTATCCTGCGGAGCGATCCTCTTCGGTTCCTGTTATGTAGCCGCCGTACCTGACGACCGTGCAACCTTACTCGTGTGCGTGGACGCGCACGACTGGGCGGTTCTCCATGCCGATTCCGTGTTAACCGCCTCAACGTCGGATCTGCGACCTAAGTAAGTGGTCAGAAGTTCCTAGCGTATTTAGAAAAAGCGGAGCTAGCGGGTAAACTAGTCGGACACCACTCTCAACTAGAAAGCCCGCTATGCTCCGCACAAGACGAGATGATACTCAGGTTAGACAACTCCGCCAACTGGCTCGCCGAGCGGTGGGGCGAGTATCGGAACGCGCACACTTTGTCCTGTTGTCGATGCAGGGCTACTCTCCGCCAAAGATCGGCGAGTTGATGGGCTACGACACGGCGACGGTTCGCTACTGGTTGAAGGCCTACCGTGATCGCGGGCTCGCGGGGCTGTACGATGCGCCGCGCAGCGGCCGACCGCCGCGCGAGAAGCACCTGGCTGCCATCGTGCAGGCCCAAGCTGGCCACTCGCCGCCGAACTGCGGCTACCTGCAACCTTGCTGGACGGTGGCGCTGCTGGTCTGGCATCTGCGCGAGCGTTTTCGCATCCAGGCGAGGGCCGCTGCCGTGCGCCGGGCACTGAAGCGGGCGGGCTTTCGTTGGACGCGTCCCAAGCTGGTGCTGCCGCGGCGGCAGGACCCACGGGCCGATGAGAAACGGGCCAAGCTGGCCGAGGCGCTGGCCAACCCGCAAGCGACCATCCTGGCGGAAGACGAATGCGACGTGCATCTGCTGCCCGTGCTGCGGGCAATGTGGCAGCGGGTCAGGCAGCAGTTGCGCATCGTGACGCCCGGCCAGAACCACAAGCGTGGCCTGTTCGGTGCTCTCAACCTGCGTACGGGCGAGTGGTTCTACCAGTTGACCGACCGCAAGCGCAGTGCCGAGTTCATTGCTCTGCTGTCGAGCCTGCTGACCGCCTATCCTGCTGGCCCGATCTACGTGATTGTGGACAATGCCGGCATCCACACCAGCAAGGCGGTGAAGCAGTGGCTGTCGCTCCACCCACGTTTGGAGCTCGTGTATCTGCCAACCTATACCGGTCATCGCCTCAATCCCGTCGAAAAGGTGTGGCACGCCCTGAAGGGCCACATTGCCGCCAACCGCTCTTTCAGGGTGTTGGCCGAACTCGACGAGGCTATCCGTCGCTACTTCGCAGCGTTCACCTGTGAGGGCGCGCTGCGGTTGACCAACAGCGAAGTAACGCGCGCGGCCCAAGCGGCGACGCTCAAAAGTGCAAGGTACTTATTAAGAGCTGCTTAGAGGGCGGAGACACGGGGATGGGGCGCCGGCATCTTCCACCCTGCTTCGGGGCCCGTGTGGGGCGAAAACAGACACCTTTCCGTCCGTAAACCAAGAGTGGGGCAGGGGATGGCGCATCCCGACCCTACGTCGAAACATCCGTCACGACCACTGCGAAGCAACACCCCCATTATCGGCGATCCTCCGCTTTGGGCAAACGGGCGGCGCGGAGTCCTGCCCACTGTACGCGACGCCCAATGGCGATACAGGATTGAACACGACGTCTGAGTCAGTGTCATGTGGCTCTGTGGGGCGATGTCTCGGTGACGATACAGCGGACCGCTACCGTCTCAAACGCGCGAGGGCCTGCCAGTTCCCACTCTTCAGACCCTCTGGCCGCCCCCTGCGGAACACCACCAAATGCTCTGTGCCTACAGGCGCACTGTCGCCAGGCCGTAGGCCGCCATGTGCACACTTCGTCCCTGGCAAGAGACCACTGCTGCCTGCCCGCTCAGGTCGTTGAGGGCGACCTCTACACCTTCCCGAGCGGTCCGGAACGCGATGACGCGGGCGGTGTCGGGCGCGATCGTGAACAGGCTCTGCTCCCCTGGCCAGTCGCCGCGGCCGGGCTCCACACGTACCAGGGGCACCCCAGTGCGCAACTTGTACGCAGCGAGGGCGACCTGGACCGGGCTACCGAAGACCACTGCAAACCGGTGCCGTGACTCCCCGCACAGCGGATCGGGCGCCGGTACAACCGTGTGCTGCGCGGTGCCATCGCCGGCGAGCACACATGCTGGACGGACAGCAGGGCGCGCTTGCTTAGAGGCGCCCAGGCCGACGCCGATGATCCCGGCGCGACCCGCCACCTTGAACGATTGGTTGCCGCTCAGCGCGATCAGACCGAAGGCTGGCCCGTCAGGGTCATCGGGGAGCAAGGCTGCAAAGCGCTGCACGGCGACGAACGCGGGCTCCATGCCGCAGTGACGGATTGTGGCAAAGGGTATGTCATAGTAGGCGGAGCCGGGCCGGCCGGTTAGCTGGAGCACTACGCCCTCTGGATCGAAGCGGCGCCGGCCGACGGTGCGTGGGGCATCGAAGAACAGATCCGCTGCCAGGTCGACCCGATCGTGGCGCAGGCCGATCACCACGCGCAGCCAGACCGTCCATGCCACTTCGGCCAGGATCTCCAGGTCCTCGCCTAGGCTGGTGCGCCGGACGCGGCATTGGGCGCCGTGCCAATCTGGCACCACCGTCTCTTGAGGGGCCAAGCCGGCGGGATCGGCTAGGGCAAAGGGAGCCACGGAAACAGTGACTGCCTGCTCGCCCTGAGCGATCGTGAGCAAGCCATTCTCCAGCGTAGCACGCCGACCAGAAAACTCGATGGCGTGACCCTGCCGCCACTGCCACCTTTCCACGCTGTTGGTGGGCACGAGACCCAGCACCTTGTAGCCATAGGATGGCAGCGCCACCCGCGCACGCGCCACCCACTGGCCTCCTTGCAGCAGGGTGGCCGTAGGAATGGGCGCACCGTCGGGCTCTGCCAGGGCCATGGGCTGCGCCGTGGCGATAGCCAACTCGGCCGTCCGTGCTGGCGCGGCGTTGAGCGCCAGCACGCACCCTCCTTCCGCCCGAGGGGGACATGCTGCTCTTTGTGCCACCTGCCAGGCGAAGCGTGCGATCACCTCCTGTGCGAGGGCTTGCGCCGTGTGAAGCGCCACCATACGATGCCGCGTGCGCGGCGCCCAGGGAACCCAGCCAGAGGCGTCGGAGTTGAGCCCAATCAGTGCCTGATGCCAGGCCCGCGAGAGGATCGTCGGCTGCCCGTCAGGAGCGAGATAGCGTGCCTCGACCTCGGGATACTCGAACACGTGCTCAAAATAATGATCCCAGGCATTGTCGGGCTCGGTGGTCCAAGCTGCGGCGAGTGGCGCGTCCACCGCCTTCGGGTCCAAGCCGTGGATCTGTGCAGCCGCCTTGGCCAAACCGGCCGTGCGCAGAGCGTCCAGAGCTGTCACGGCCTGTCCGTGCCAGGCAATATCTTCTGGATCGCTCACCCAACGGGAAAAGCTGGGGCTCTCGGGACGATCGTCGTCGGAATGGCCAAACGGGCTGACAGCGGCGAACTGGTGCTGGGTACCAACCTCTTCCTCGTAGCGGTCGACGGTCGTCCAATCGATTATCTTGCCCCGGGCAGCCAGCGCGGCGCGCGGTAAGGGCTCATACGTTACGGGAGAGCGGGAATACGCTCCATCCGGCGAGCGCACGAGCTCGCGCGCTCACGTCTTTTCGGCGAAGCCGTAGAGGCGCGCGGGATTCGCGACGAGGATTTGCTCCCGCACCGCCTCGTCGGGCACCCACTCGCAGAAGAGGTCGAGAAGCGCACCGTCGTTCGGCATCGGCCCGTGCCACACCGGATGCGGCCAGTTGCTGACCACAGGCAGCGGTCGGGCCGCGCGGCGACGAGCGCCTGCGCGAGCGGCTTCATGTCGGCGTAGTCCGGCGGACCGGAGTCGGAGAGCCGGTAGAAGCTCGAGATCTTCACCCAGCAGTCCTCGCGCCGCTCGAGGAGACGCAGCAGCGCGCGGAATCCCGGTGAGCCCGTCCCTTCCGCCCCGCTCACGCGCCCGAGGCCCTCGTGTTCGATCACCTAGGGCG
>JAIMBM010000268.1 GCA_023511475.1 Anaerolineae bacterium | reverse complement strand
CCCGGGTGCTGGATCAGCTGGCCTACAAGTGGGCGCACTTTCGCCCCATCCTGGTGAAGGCGCTGTGTGAGAAGTACGGATACCTGATGGACGAAGGCTGGTATCCGACCGAGGAGGAGATCGAGCGCGACGTGCGCCTGCTCCTCGGCGGCGAGTTCGAACGGTTCATTAGCGTGGGCGTGTGAGGGGGATGGTAGGTCCACGCTCGCCGTGGTGAAGCCGATGCGAGGTGGAGGCACACATGTGGTATGGGACGCGCATGTCCGCGGAAGCGGACGCCGATTTCGTTTCTTGTGCGACCGATCTCCTGCGGTCTACCTCCCAACACATCATCGGCCTAGCCGGGGTTATCCTCGTGTTCTGGCTTCTCTTCGCGACGGATGCGCTTTTCCCGATCTCGCTGGCGGTCGCCCTCGCGGCTGCCTGTTCCCTCTGGTGGCTCTCACGGTCTGTCCTGGCGGCGCAGGCGGCGTGGCAGCTCGGGTTGGCGGCAGTGATTACCCTCACCGTCTGCGTGTCGGGGCGGCCGGAAGTAGTGTTCTTTTACACCTTGCTCCCCCTTATGGCGGCTGTTAGCATAGGCTGGCCAGCAGCGCTTGCAGCGGGTGCCATGGTGTCAGCTCTCGTCCACTGGCTCGCCGCTCATCCGCAGTTAGTCAGCCTGCCACCCGGATACGAGACGGTTTTCCTGGCTGTTGCGGCGATCTCCGGCCTGATCGGCTGGATCGCCACGCACAACCTCATGACGGTGACCCAATGGTCACTCTTCAGCTTTGAGCAGGCGCGTCGCAAGGTGGAAGAGGCACGCGATCAGCGGCTGGAGCTCAAACAGGCGCAGGAAGATCTCATGCTGGCCACCTCGGAGTTGGCTAGGATCACTCATCGGCTTCAAGCGATGCACCAGATCGCGGAGGAGGCACGCCAGGCTAAGGAGCAGTTCGTGGCGAACGTTAGCCACGAGCTGCGCACGCCCCTGAATATGATCATCGGGTTCAGCGAGATGATCATGGAGTCTCCCCGGGCCTATGGAACACCTCTTCCCCCGGCGCTGCTAGCGGACATCGAGGTCATCTATCGCAACAGTCAGCACTTGGCCAAGCTGGTGAACGACGTGCTGGATCTCAGCCAGGTCGAAGCAGGACGCATGGCGCTCAGCCGGGAGTGGAGCGCACTAAGGACGGTCATTGAGGAGGCGGTCTTGGCCGTGAGGGCCCTCTACGAGACCAAAGGTCTCTACCTGGAGCTAGAAGTGCCCGAGGACCTGCCACTAGTCTTCTGCGACAGCACGCGCATTCGTCAGGTTGTGCTCAACCTCCTAAGCAACGCCGGCCGATTCACCGAACGAGGCGGGGTGCGTATCCGAGCCTGGCATGAAGGAGGCGGCGTGGTGGTTAGCGTCGCTGACACGGGCCCGGGCATCAGCCCCGATGACCAGAAGAAGCTCTTCGAGCCCTTCCAGCAACTTGATGGCTCCATTCGGCGTCCGCACGAGGGCAGCGGACTGGGGCTGAGCATCTCGAGACGGCTCGTGGAGTTGCACGGTGGAACCATGTGGCTGGAGAGCGCTGTCGGCATCGGCTCGACCATCTTCTTCCGCCTGCCCTTAACCCCTTCGGTAGCGAGCGCCGGTACGGAACGGGATATACGGCGCTGGTTGAGCCCCTACCATCAGTATCAGTCGCGCACGAGGCCCTCTAGGGCGCCGGTGCCTAGGGTGTTGCCGCGCTTTGTGGTCCTGGAGCATGGGAGTGCAGTGAGCCGCCTGTTCGGCCGCTACGTGGATGGAGCCGAAGTTGTTTCGGTGTCCACCGCCGAGGAGGCGGCCGCGGAGCTGAGCCGCTCGCCGGCGAGCGCCCTGATCGTCAACGCTGGCTCACGCGACACGCTGGGGGAACCAACCCCACCCCTGCCTTCATTGCCCTATGGTACGCCGGTCATAACCTGCTGGGTGCCCACTGAGATAGATGCTGCCAGACGCCTGGGGGTGGTGCATTATCTCACCAAGCCGGTGAGCCGCGACACTCTGCTCGCAACTCTCTCCGAGTTGGGGCCAGGGTGCAGGAGTGTGCTCGTGGTGGACGACGAGCCGGAGATGCTACAACTCTTTGCGCGCATGATCTCCACGGCCAAGCCGAGATATCAGCCCCTCCTGGCGGCCAGCGGCCAGCGCGCGCTGGAACTGCTCCGTCAGCACCGACCAGACGTCATGCTGCTCGATCTCCTCATGCCAGGAGTGGACGGGTTCCA
This sequence comes from Anaerolineae bacterium, assembly GCA_023511475.1. GTDB lineage: Bacteria > Chloroflexota > Anaerolineae > SpSt-313 > SpSt-313 > SpSt-313. The sequence goes on along the minus strand of JAIMBM010000268.1, from coordinate 2,940 downwards.
GGTGCTGCGGGAGAAGAGCCGCGATCCAGCTATCCAGGACATCCCGGTGGTGGTCATCTCATCGCGGAATCCGGCGGGGGAACCCATCGTGAGCAACTCGCTGGCGGTAGCGCGAAGCGGCGGGCTATCTGCCCGTGATCTGCTGGACTGCACGCTCGCAGTCAGCGATATTCTCAGCTCGTCGCCACAGCCCGATCGAGGGCGGCGAGGAAATCCCGTCTCGTGACGGGCTTTCGAACATACGCGCAGGCGCCCAGCGAAAGAGCGAGGGCCTCGTGGGGCAGTATCGTGCACACGACTATGGGCACATGGTTGGTGCGGGGGTGATGTCGCAGCCAGCCCAGGATCTGCCAGCCGTCAACCTGCGGCATCATGACATCCAGCACGATGGCATGCGGCATCACTGATTCGGCCAGTTGCAGGGCCTGCGACGGGTCGCTGGTAACCACAGCTTTGTAGCGGGTACCGGCCGTGTAGCGCTCCAGCAGTCGCAGAGCGTCTGGGTTGTCGTCGATGATCAGCACCGTCATGCGCCCGGCAGCCGGCAGGACTGCCATGATTCTGAAGCACCTCTCGTCTTCTCCCACCACAATGCTCATCCGGCCGGCGCACATCTCGACCAGCTGTCGGGCCATGTCGAGGCTGGCCATGTCGTCTGCCAAGGCGGAGCGAGGAGCGCGCGGAGAACCTCGCGCTTCAACGGTGATCTCCACTCCGAAATCGACCTGAGTGGCAGAGATGACTACCTCCCCTCCTCGCGCTTGAGAGACGGCAGGAGCGAGCATACTGAGGATGATCTGTTTCAGGGCCACCGGGTGCATTGCCAGGCGAGGCAAGCTCTCGCCCATCCTGGTGACGAGGCGCACCCCCTGGCGAGAGGTCAGTGGCCGCACCAGATCCAAGACCGCCGGGAGGGTCTCGGCGTAGTCGGTGGGACCGTCCGGCGCTACATCTCTCAGCCAGGCCAGGTTCTCGCTAAGGACCTCGCTCGAAGAAGTGGCGAACGGCGCGGGCTCGAGAGAGCTTTCTTCCTGCAACCCGCGTGCAGGAAGACGAAACTGCTCACAGAGGCGGTCTGCGAGGACCTCGAGGGCGGAGTGCTGCACGCGCCGAAGCTGGCGGGTGCTCATGCCCAGTTGATCAGCGACCACCTGTTGGCTGAGGCGCTGCACGTAGCAGCAAGAAAGGGACTCGTACACCCACCAGGCGCGGGAATGTGGGTGCGCCTCATCCGCCGGCTTCAGTTCCTGGATCGCCCGTATCAGGATGCCGCGAAGGGCAGACGCTGAGTCGAACCGGTTGGCGACACCCAGAATGGCGGCCAGCGGGCTCTGGCGCAAGTACTCGGCATCGTAGAGATGGGTCAGTGCATCACGCAGGTGCTTGAGAAACTCTTCGCGCGACAGGCTGTCCACAATCTGTCCTCTGGGTGACCGGATTTCGCCCCGACTCGCGGCTACCTTGTGCTATTATAGTCTAGGAGGCAGTTGCTAGCAACGGCGCCGCGACAGTGGTACCGGGGAACGTTGTGGAGAGAAAGGACCAAGGAGAGGATACAACATGAAACGCGCTTTGCTTACCAGACGCCAGTTTGTCAGGAGTGTGGCGCTGAGTGTCGGCAGCGTGATCGCTGCCGGCTGCGCGCCGAAGGTTGTGGAGAAGGTCGTCAAGGAGACCGTGGTACAGCAGCAGGAGGTGGAGAAGCTCGTCACCCCCTCTCCCGCCTCGCCGCTTACGATCAAGGTGTGGACAACGGGCGGCGATGTTGAGGCGCAGATGATGCTGCAGGCAGGCGACCTCTTCAGACTCAGCAATCCGAACGTCACGATCCAGGCCGAGCCGATCTCCTGGAACGACAGCGCTTCCAAGACGCTTGCGGCTGTGGCTGCCAGGGAGGGCCCGGACGTTATCACCTGCGGCATGGGCTGGGGCATCGAGCTCGGCCGCCAGGGTGGCATGGTCGATCTCAAGGAGAGCTACCCGGATATCACCCTTGAGATCAAAGAGAGGACCATTCCCGGCATCTGGAACGCCATCGTCCCCCCCAGCGGTGAGGTCTATGCGGTGGAGTGGCAATCTACCCTGCAGATGATGTACTACCGCACCGACCTGCTCAAAGAGCTGTGCGGCCGTGAGACCCCTCCCGACACCTGGGACGACCTGACGGCAGTCCTCGCCCAGCTGCAAGCTGTCGGCAAGACCTCACCCATCATTGTTCAGTGGGGCAACCTGAACTGGATGGGCCTGTTCATGTTCCTCTACGCTCAGGGCGGCCGCTTCTACGACGAGCAGTGCTCCGGCGTGGTCTTTGATAGCGCCGAGACCCGCACCGCCATGAAGTACTTTACAGACTTTTACCTGAAGTTCAGCGCCCCTACGGACGGGTGGCCAGATGCGGTGCCTTTCGTGATGGGCGACGCTGCGGTGATGGTCACCGGAAACTGGATGATCCCCGAGTGGGAGTTGACCAAGCCCGAGTTGGCTGAGAAGTGGATGGCCTCGTCGTTCCCCAAGGCGCCATCCGGAACGCGGGCGACCTTCACAGGAGGCACGGTAGTCGGCATCATGTCCTACGCCAAGCCAGAGGTGCGCGACACGGCGGCGCACTTCATCCGCTTCCTGTACACCCCCGAGGCCGTAAGGGCTGAGATGAACTATGCAGCGGCCCAGAAATCCATGTTCATCCCGCCTTCGCCTGAGTTCATGGACTTGATGCCGGTCTCTGAGGTGAACAAACAGGCCATCAGGAGCACGCTGGCCGACGCCTTTGGGCCGCCAAACTGCAAGGGATGGGACCAGAGCTCGCAGCATGTCGACAGAGCGATCCAAGAGGTCGTGCTCAACGGTGCCGACCTGGATCAGGCTGTGAAGGATGCTGCCGCCGGTCTCCAGGCAGGCCTGGGTGCCTAGCCGGAGAACCCCGGGCGCGGGGAGTGGCCG
>JAIMBM010000267.1 GCA_023511475.1 Anaerolineae bacterium | reverse complement strand
CCCCTGCAGCGCAGCCGCATCCAGAAGCGGCTCGATGACGTGGCTGTTCGCCTCCGTGGCCACCGCAATCTCCGGCCCGAGCGCCCCCGCACCGGTAAACACGCTCGCCACCGCGCTCCAGTCATCGCCCGGGGCGAGATCCTCGGAGACGACGTTGTGCACGATGGGAAGAGCCCGAGAGCCCCCCAGCAGCGAGCCGATCGCCCCGAGAATGCGCTCGCTCGCCCGCTGCGAGCCCTCCGAGAGCAGCAGCGCCCCCGCACCGAGCGACTCGGCCAGCGCCCCCTTCGCCGCAAAGAGCAGCCCCCCGAGCACCGGGCCGAGAAACCGCGACAGCCCCGAGACCCCCGCCACCACATCCACGCTCACCGGATCGAACCCCGCCGCATTGAACACATACACATCCGGGGCGATGCGATCGCCGAGCAGCCGCGCCGCGGCCACCGCCAGATGCCCGCCCAGACTGTGCCCGGTGAGCGTGATGCGCTCGCCCTCGCCCAAGAGCCCCAGCCCCGGCGCCTGCCCCAGGCTCAGATTCAGATACACCGTCGTCTGCACCGGCGGAAACGCAGGAACCGGACCCGGAACCGAAACACCCTCGAGCGGCACCACCAGCGCCCCGGCAGCAGGAGCGGCGCTGAGCTCGGCACGCAGCTGCCGCACCACACCCCGCCCATAGAGCCGCTCGATGAGATTGACGAGATCGACCAGCTGATTGAGCGCCACCCCCAGAAGCCCGATCCCGCCCACACTCGCACCGAGCAGATCGCGCACCGCATCGGCCACCGCCGCGGGCTCGTGCCGGTCGTGCTCGGCCGTCGGCCGTGCCCCCGGAAAGGGAGTCGCCTGCAGCCGGCGCTCGAGGGTTTCCCGGGGCAGGGCGGAGGTCTCGAGCCACAGGCGCCGATAGTGCTCGAGGAGGGAGCCTTGCACCTCGCTGTAGCCTGTGAAGAGGTGCCGTTTGGCCTCGAGGGCCTGTGCCACCCTGCGCAGATCCAGCATCAGCCCATCACCTGACTGCGGTCGCCGACCTTCTCCACACGGATGATATGGTCGGTCTCACGCTCAAAGGTATCGTCGTGGCTGACGACGAAGAGCTGCCCAAAGTCCTTGACGCTGACAATCTGGGCCGCCAGGTTGTCCCGACGGGTGTCGTCCAGGTTGGCGGTCGGCTCGTCGAAAAAGACCAGGTCGATATCCGAAAGCTCCCGGAGGAGCGCCAGCCGCACCGAGAGGGCGGCTGCCATCTGCTCGCCGCCGGAGAGCTGCGAGAAAGTGCGCTCGTGGCCGGCATGCTCGACGAGCACCTCATAGTCCTCAGTCCAGCGCAGCCGGCAGGTTGGATCGGACATAATATCGGCGTACAGGCGTGCCGCCTGATGCGAGATGACCTCGACGAGGGCGGAGGTCACCTGCGGGCCGGCGTCCCTGATCACCTGCCGCAAGAACTCGAAGAGGTGCTGCACCGCCTGCCAGGAGGTCAGCTCCTCCTGCTTCTCCCGAAGCTGCTCGCGGAGGCCCCGCAGCTCGCCGATGCGGGCCTCGGTCTCTTCGAGCTGGCTGCGCTGGAGCACCATCCGCTCCTCGAGCCGGGCGTGCTCGGCGCTGACGGCGAGGTATGCTGCCGCGATGCACTCGTACTCCTCGGGGCGGAAGGCTGATTGCGCCTGCTGCAAGTCCACTTCCAGCGCCTCGCGCTCGGAGCGGGCCCGTGCGAGCGTCTCCCGCTGCTGCTCCAGGGCGGCGAGGCGGGGTCCGAGCTCTCGCGCCTCGCGTTCGTGCCGCAGATAGCGCTGGTACGCCGGCTCGTGCGCCAGCATCTCGGCACGCGCCGCCGCCAGCGCCTCGTCGAGCCCGGCATAGGCGGCCAGACGCTTCTCCAGCTCGGCTATCTCGGCCTGAAGGGCGAGAGCCGCAGCGCGCTCGGCCTCGAGGTTCTTAGCCAGCGCCGTGCTCTGCGCGGCGATGGCCAGGGCGCTCTGGTAAGCCTTGCGCGGGTTGCCGAGGGCGGAGAGCCGCGCGGAGAGGTCGCTCGCCCGGGCATCGGCCTCGCTCAGGCGGGTGACCTCGCGCTCCAGCTCGCGTACCGCCTCCTCCTGCTGGGCCCGATCGGCCTCGAGCGCGGCGTACTCATCTTCGCGCGGCAGCTGGGAGAGACGCGCCTGCAACTCCCGCTGGACTCGTGTGATGCTGCGGGTGCGCGAGGTCAGCTCGGCCGTGCGGGTGCGCAGGGCGGCAAGGAGCCCCTCATGGTGCGCGGCCTCCCGCGAGTTGTGCTCAAGGAGCGCCTCCCGTCGCTCCGACGGCAGGTCGCCCTCGCAGACCGGGCACCGGGCCCCCTGCACGTTGGCGAGCGCCTCCCGCTGGGAGCGAAGCTGCTCGAGGACGGCCTGCATCCTGGCCTCCTCCGAGCGCACCGTCCGTAGCTCCTCGTTCAGCCCCTCGAGGGCCTGCTCCTGCTCCTCAAGCTGCCGGGCGGTCTCGGCCCGCGCGGCCAGCCGCGCGGCGACGTGCTCGATGCGCCGCGCCAGCTCGTCCAGCCGGGCACGTTCCCGTTCGAGCCGCGCCGAGACGGCCGCCTGCTCTCTGGCGAGGGCCTGGGCCTCGGCCAGCTCCTGCTCGAGGCGCTCCTGCTCCTCGGCCTTGGGGCGCAGGCTCTCGGCCGTGGCCGCCTGCTGCCTGGCAACCTCCAGGTCCATCTCCAGGCGGCGGATGCGATCGGCCTTGACGCGCTGCTCGCTCTGACGCTCGGTGAGCGCCTGCTGCTCCCTGGCGCGTTCCCTGGCCTGCGCCTCCAGCTCGCGCTGCCGCTCCTGGGCGGCCAGGTAGCCCTGGTAGCCGGGCTGGGTCTCGGCCACAATCTGCTCGGACTGCCGGGCCCGCTCGACGGCCTCCTGTGCAGCCTCGACCTGGCTCGTCAGCGTCAGCAGCCGGGCATCGAGGCGGGTAGCCTCCTCGGTTAACGCCTGTAGCCGCTCCCTGGCGGCCTCCAACTCCTGCTTCTGCCGGCTGAGGTCCGCGAGCTGGGCCGACACCTCCCGCAGCCGGGCCCCGGCCTCCTCGAGGCCGGCGGCCAGCGAGGCCGCGCGGGCCTCGAGGTCGGGGAGCGCCTCGGTTCGGGCCGCCATGGCGGCTATCTCTGACCGCAGCGAGGCGAGCCGCTCGGTCAGCGCGGTGCGGGTCTCGCGGAGGCTATCCCACGCTCTGTTGTACTCGTCAACGCGCAGCAGCGGGTTGAAGACCTTGCGGCGCGGCTCGGGCGCCAGGAGGAAGGCGGCGGTGAGCATACCCTGCGGCACGCCGACCGCATCGTGGAAGAGGGCCGACAGGTCCTCACCCTCATCGACGCCGAACTGAGCGCCGAGCCAGTCACGGACCTCCCGGCCGCCCTCGACGATCTTTTGGCCGATCTCAGGGTCGTAGACGTAATACTGGTTCCGACTGCCGAACTGGCGCACGACCTGATAGTCGCGGTCGTCGTTGGCGAGGAGGGTTACGGTGATGGTGCCTGTGCGCTCCCCCTCGCGGACGAAACCGGTGATGGGCCGGCAGGGGGGCACGTCAAACAGGGCGTAGCCGATGGCCTCGAGGATGGTGCTTTTGCCCGCGCCGTTGGGGCCGCAGATAGCGTTAGTTCCCCGGCCAAAGGTGAGAGTCGCGTGCTCGTAGGATTTGACGTTCTCCAACTCCAGCGCGCGGATCTCCATCGGCTACGGCTCCTCCAGGGGGATCTCGGCCCGCTTGCGGCGGAGGTAGTCGAGAATCTCGTCGGGCGAGTTGTTCGCGACGGCCATACGCTTTAGCTCGAGGGCCACATCGGTCCAGGCGGCCGCGTTGGCGCGGTAGCGGATATCCCGCTCGATCAGCTCGCGCAGCACGAGGTGCTCCAGCTCGGCGCGGCTGGAGGCCTGCTGCAGGCTGATCTGAAACTCGCTGGGCACGGTCGCATTGTGCACGCGGACGAGCAGCGGGCTGAAGGCCTGCCTGACCATGGTCTCGACCCGACTGAGGTCCAGCTCGGCCCGGTCGAAGGAAAGCGTGCCCTCGAGGGTCACCTCGACGACGGGGGCCCGCCCGGAGGCCGGAGCGGGGCGCACCCGCTTCAGGCGGGCCTGCAGCGCCTCATAGACGGCCTCGGGGCTTGTGCAGGCGTCAACGGAGAGCCGCAGGCGCTCAAAGGGCCGCCGCGGCGAGGGCACCAGCGTGGCGTGATGGCGCAGCGGGCTGCGCGATGTGAGCTCTACGACATAGTAGCCGCGCTCCTCCCAGGCCGCCTCCTCGACCGACCAGGTCTCAAGGGACCCGGGGTTATAGATCCAGGCGTCGAAATCGTACGGCTTGTGGATGTGCCCGAGGGCAACATAGTCGACGTGCTCGCGAAGGGCCTCAAAGGCGCGGCGCGGGACGGCACCCGAGCACCGGGCGAGCACGCCCTCGAGCCCCGCGTGGGTAAGCAGGATCGAGTAGGCCGGCCGTGGCGAGGAGGCTTCGGCCAGAGCATCCTGCAGGAGGGCGAGGGCACGCTCGGTGGCCGCCCCGTAGTACTTGAGCCCGTAGACGCGGATGCCTCCGGGCAGATCGACATAGGCGCCGCCGGTCTCAACGCTGTAGGGCTCGAGCACGAGGCGGCCCTCCTTCACCAGGGGATCGAGGAGGATGAGGAGGCCGATCGCATCAAGGAACTGCAACCAGGAGTACTGATCGCGGTAGTGGGCGCGCTCGTGGTTCCCCTCGACGGCGATGACGGGGATGCCGGCGTCCTTGAGGGTCTGCAGGCCGTCGACCGCCTGTCGCATGGCCAACGGATCGACCGTGCGCTTCTCGAAGAGGTCGCCGCCGAGCCGGTAGTTGGTGCCGCTCCGGTCCAACAGCCGCACAGCCGCCATGTCGGACAGGATCCGGTGCAGGGTTCCTTTGGGAATGGACGTGCGTCGCGCCAACTCGGCCAGAGGGAGGGTGGCGTCGTCGATGGTGAAGGCGTGTAGCACCGCCATCACCTTGCCCAGGACTGTTGTTTGGTCGAACTCTCTATCTGACACTGCAGATGCCTCCTCCGCTCTCTTCTAGCGGCAGGGTCCACAATACTGCGTCGCGTTCGGCTCAGTGGAACGCTGTGCTTGGTGATGGATCGACCCGCGACGACAGTGGATCTCATTCGTTTCCTCTCCAACCAGTCGGGAAGTCAGATG
>JAIMBM010000266.1 GCA_023511475.1 Anaerolineae bacterium | reverse complement strand
GGGTTAGGGGTGGGGGCACTGCTTGCGGGGTGTGGCATCGCAGTCCCTGTCGAGAGCCCGACGGGCCGGCCGGGCCCTACGGGCTGAAGCGGATGTGCAGGATATCCCCATCCTGCACGATATAGTCGCGGCCCTCGATCCTGAGCCGGCCCTCCTCTCGCACCGCTGCGGCAGAGCCGGTGCGTACGAGGTCATCCCAGGTCATGACCTCAGCGCGGATAAAGCCGCGCGCCATGTCGGTGTGGATGGTGCCAGCCGCGTCCAGCGCGGTGGCGCCGCGCCGGAGGGTCCACGCGCGAACCTCTTTGCCTCCGGTGATGGTGAAGAAGGTGATGAGGTCCAGCAGGCGATAGGCTGCCCGGACGAAGGTGACCACGCCGGGTTCCCGCAGCCCCAGCTCCCGCCGATACTCGGCGGCCTCCGCAGCGGGCCAGGAGGCGAGTTCCGCCTCCAACGCCGCCGAGAGGACGACCACCTCCGCTCCCTGTTCCTGCGCAACCTGCCGTACCGCTCCGGCATAGCGGCCACCCTCCGGCAGAGCCTGCTCGGCGACGTTGACGACGTAGAGCCGGGGCTTGGCGGTGAGCAGGCTCAGCGTGCCGGCGAGGGCTCGCTCCCCCTCCGAGAGGTCCCGCCCGGCTGCCGGGCGCCCCGCGGAGACGCGTGCTTCGAGCGCCTCGGCGGCAGCGAGCTCGGCGTCAAAGGCCCCTCTGGCGCCCTTGGCCTGGGTGCGCACCTTCTCCAGGCGCCGCTGCACACTGGAGAGGTCCGCGAGGATGAGCTCGAGGTCAACCGTCTCTATGTCGGCGCGGGGGTCCAACTCGGCGGTGACGTGGGGGATGTCGGGGTCCTCAAAGCCGCGCACGACCATGGCGATGGCATCAACGGTGCGGATGTGGCCGAGGAACTGGTTGCCGAGGCCCTCCCCGTGGCTGGCGCCGCGCACCAGCCCGGCGATATCCACCACACGCAGCGTGGTCGGCACCGCCCTCTCCGGCTGGACGACCGAAACGATGCGCTCCAATCGCTCGTCGGCCACGGGGACGACACCCACATTCGGCTCGATGGTCGTGAAGGGGTAGCTGGCGACGGCTGCCCCCGCCTGGGTCAGGGCGTTGAACAGGGTGGACTTGCCGACGTTCGGCAGGCCGACGATTCCGACCTCGAGGCCCATGTCCTCGCTCCATCTCACCCGTCGCAGGGTGCAGCGGCACCGTGCGACGGGCGTCGTCTAGGGCTGCGGTCCGCGCTTGAAGCGCGCGGGCCACGCCTTGTACTCGCTCACAAACCGCTCGCGGGCAATGACGGTGTCTCCCTGCTTGATGATGCGGTAGACGATCGCCCGGAGGCCATCGTGGGCCCAGTCGACCTGCTTGACCTCGCCGGGCTCGAGGGTCGGGTCATCCTCATAGATGGGGGGAGGTGCCTTGGTCTCACGGTCGACGTGCGGGCCATCCATCTCGACGGTGCGCCCGAGCTCCCCGGGCCCGTAGAAGCGGAAGGTGAGCACGCCATCGGTGGTGTTCGGTTCGGGCTGGATGATGATCGGGAACGACAGGTCGTTTCGGAACTTGAAGTCGGTCCACGGGGTAAAGACTGTGGCATCGAGCCCGACGGGCGGCTCATACCAGCTGACCCGATAGGGATGCGGAAAACGCTCAACGATGGGAAACCCTCCGAAGAACGCCGCTCGGAAACAGGTTGTCGCGACCTGGCAGATGCCCCCGCCGGCGCCGAGCTCGGTGCGGTCCCCCATGATGACGTAGGCCTCGGCCCATCCCTCGGCGAGGGTGATGGGGCCGATGTACCGATTGAAGGAGAAGGTCGCGCCGGCCGGCACCACGACACCGTCGTAGCGGGACGAGCCCGTGACGATGTTCTGCTTCCGCCCTGGATCGGAGCCCTTGAAGTAGGAGACGCCCTCGCTCAGCAGGTTCAGCGGACCCCAACGCGCGACCTCCTCGGCAGTGATGTTAGGTTGCTGGATCTCGACGGGGAGCTCGACAGTGCCAGAGCCGCCTTCGAGGGCGGCGAGGACGCGACGAAGGGCCTCCTCGGTGTTGACCTCCCGACCGGTCCGGCTGGGGATGGATATGCTTGCCCTGCGGGTCTTTGGATCGACCCTGACTCGTCCCTCGACGACCGGTCGGTTGATCTGGTCGGCGATGGTCTGCACCCAGGCTGCGATGGGGGCAGGATCAAGGTCAACCACCCAGCGGCTCTGGCCATCGCTCCCGACCTCCTGCCGCGGCTTGAGGGCGGCCGCGACGGTCTCCCGTCCGAGCGACCAGGTGTAGTGTGTGCCGTCCTCGTCAAAGGTCACGACCACCTGGCGCGAGAGGAGCTTTTCGGCCCGCTCCCGGGCCGCCTCGCCGTCCACGACGGTCGGCGTCAGGGAGCGGATCTCGAGCTCGAGAACGGGCGGAAGTCCTGCAGCGAGGGCCTGCCGGAGCTTTTCGCGTGTGGCATCAACATCCAGCTCGCGGCCATAGACGGCGGGCTGGCTCTGGGGGAATGCCCCACCCAGCTCCAGCGTCGCTGACCGTGGTGGCTGGTCGATCTCCCGGGCCAGCTGGCGGAGCGCGAGGTTGCAGCGCGCCTCGTCCAGAGTCCACAGCGGTGGCACCGCCACACCCTCCCTCAGGCCACTCAGCCGGATGCGCCAGTTCTCCCAGAGGGAGCCAGAGTGGCCGACAGCCATGGCAGCGCGAACCGTTGCCGACAGGTCCCAGCCGATGCCCAGCGTATCGAGCGGCACGACCCACTGGCGGTCGCCATCGCGAAGGGTGAGGTGCCGGGGGCCGACCCGGTCCCACGCCTGCTGCAGGGCTGCCTCGGCCTCGGAAGGGGTGAGGCCTTCGAGTGGCACGCCGGCGACCCACACGCCGGGAGCTACCCTTCCGGCATAGTGTTGCTGCCAGGCGAGGGCGCTGGTGCCCAGCGCCGTGAGGCACACCAGCAATCCGAGCAGCACTCCGATCAGAAAACGCTGCGTCGCCGTGGAATGCGGGCTCTCAGGGAGGCGTCCGCTCACGCCCATGGGTTCTCTGGCTTCTGCGCTGCTCAAGGAGCTGTTGACGTATCCTGTGCTTTCGGCCATACTACCGTCGCAATCTCACACTGCTCTGTGGGCGGCGGGCCCTGGACCCAGCGCCACAAGCCTGCTCCGATCGGACCATGGGGACAGATGACGGGAAGCGATGCCGGCAAACCCAGGCTGCTGCGCGCACTCAAGCGTGAGCGGCTGCATGTAGAGCGCGGCGCCCTGGAGGGGAGTCCTCCTGAGGTGCGACGCTTCTTTGAGCACGTCTGGGCCCCTGCAGACCTCCTGCTGCGTCGCATGGGGGTCTGGCCCGCTGGCCTGCTTGACTTCTGGCTACAGGTGCCCGCAGGCTACGTCATCTTCTGCCGCGATGCCTCGGCCTACCTCCCGCTCGGTCTGCCCTGGTACGGCGAGCATCTGCACGGCGTCGCCAGGGTATCCCTGGCCGACCTTCTGGGAGATGGCCGCCCGGCGCTGCTGGCTCTCGCGCATCTCATGGATCACCTGCTCGGCTCGCGCGGCGAGCCGGAGGGTCCGTGGCTCTCGGACGGCGCGGGAGCGACCCCCCGCCTCGTGGAGGTTGGCCGCCGTCTGCAGTCGCTTGTCAGCCTAGGCTACGGGCCCGATGAGCCGCACTGCTACTTTGCCTCGGCCTTTGCCACGTACTGGCTGGACCGCCGTGGCCTCAGCGTTGCCGACCCGCACGTCGAGCGCCTCCTGCGCACCACGGTCTGCAGCGAGGCTTTCTGGCGTCAGGGCTGACCCTGCACGGTGCCGCCGGGCCGGTCCTCAGGTTGTACGACAGATAGACGCCCTGCCTGCTGCCCGGGTTCCCCTGTGGGAGTACCGACCAGATCGTACTCCAGTGCCTCCGTGACCGTCACCGGCAGGAACTGACCCTCGGGATATGCCCCCCGCACGAGCACGAGGCCATCGACCTCGGGCGCATCGCGATAGCACCGTCCGGCCGTGATGCCGTTCTGGCTCCCCTCGGTGAGCACCAGCAGGGAACGACCGACCTGGGCGCGATTGCGCTCCAGCGAGATGCGCTGCTGGAGGGCCATGGCCCGCTCGTAGCGCTCGCGCCTGATCGTCGGGGGCAGGTGGCCGGGCAGCGCCGCCGCGGGAGTGCCACGCTCCTTAGAGTATGTAAAGATGCCGACTCGGTCAAACCGCATGGCCTCGAGGAACTGGAGCAGCGCCTCGAACTCGGGCTCCGTCTCACCGGGGAAGCCGACGATGAAGGCGGTGCGCAGGGCGATATCCGGAATGGCGGCGCGGAGGCGCTCCACGAGGCGAACGACCTCCTCCACGTCGTGGGGTCGGCGCATGCGCCGCAGCACATCCGGGTGGGCGTGCTGCAGAGGCAGGTCGAGATAGTGGCAAATGCGCGGGTCGGAGGCGAGGAGGTCGATGAGCCGCCCATCGACGTGCTGCGGGTAGGCGTACATCAGGCGCAGCCAGACTAGCTCGGGTACCTCCCTGAGCAAGTCGCGGATCAGGCTGGCGAGGCCGCGCCGCTCGCCGCGGTCGCGGCCGTAGGCGGTCGTGTCCTGTGCGATGAGGATCAGTTCGCGAGCGCCGCGGTCAACCAGTGCTCGCGCTTCGGCCAGGATGGCCTCTCGAGGCTTGCTGCGCTGCGGGCCTTTGATGGCCGGGATGGCGCAGAAGGCACACGCAGCGTCGCAGCCATCGGCGATCTTGAGATAGGCAGTTGGGCCGCTTGCGGTACGCTCGCAGGGGGCGACCGTGTCGCCCGGCCCGGGGTCCTGCAGCAGGACGGGCAGGCTGCCGGTGCGGTGCACGATCTGGTCGACGAGCGGCACGATCTGGGACCAGTGCCGGGTGCCGATGCAGGCGTCGATCCCGGGGACACGCCGGGCGAGGCCTGCTCCCTCGCGCTCGGCGAGGCAGCCGGCAGCGACCAGCATCTGGCCGGGGCGCTTATCCTGGGCTGCCTGGCGCAGGGTCGCGAGGGACTCGGCCCGCGCCGCAGCGATAAAGCCGCAGGTGTTGACGATGATCAGGTCGGCGTGGCGCGGCGCGCTGGCGGGGCGGTGGCCAGCTGCTTGCAGCAGCGCAGCCATCCCCTCGCTATCGACCAGGTTCTTTGGACAGCCCAGGTTGATGATGAAAAACCGCACCAGTACCCCCAGATAAAGCAAGCC
>JAIMBM010000265.1 GCA_023511475.1 Anaerolineae bacterium | reverse complement strand
TTGTACCACAGGTCGAACGGAGGAGTACATCCCGGGCGTGCGCCCTCCTCGGGCACGCCCCAGGGCAGACCGCGCGATCGCTCCATCTCCCCACAAAAGAGATGGGAGAGCCATGCGCTCTCCCATCTCCGAGGCAACCGCCATGAGCTCCCCCTGGCCGAGGGAAAGGAGAAGCTCTCGGCCTGGTCTCGAGGGCTCGAGACCGGGCACGAGCGCTCCTGACATCAAGCAATAACTGTACCATCTCCTCCAAATGGAGCAGTACCTTCTTTCAAGCACAGCCGCTTTGCCCACCAGATCGCCTCGTCCTGTGGATAACCCTGCGCAAGGCTGTGGATAACTCTCCCTCCCTGTGGATAACTAGGCCCTTTTCGGCCTCCGGTATCCACATATCCGTCCGCACTAGTACTTTCAACCCCCGCTATTCGGTTCCCGGTGACGTCAGCCGTACCTGTCCACCGCGCGTATCCACAGCCTCGCCTGGGGGCGTACCACAACCCCTCGTAGGCAGCGAACCTTTCTCTTCTACCCCTTGCGCCGGGAGTGGACGCACACGTGGGTTATCCCCGCTATCCCCAGGCCTACTACTATGGCTATGATGGCTATTGTTTCGGACAAATGTGTGTCTGCTCGTCATCGTCCAGCATCGCAAGCGCTGTTGTGCACGCTGAGACAACCTCCAGCCATGTTGCGCCCGGGATGCCCCTCCCCCTTGCCCCCCACAGGCGGGAACTTCAGGGGCTGTCGCACCGCGGATCTGGCATGAGGGCGAGTCCAGCGGCAGGCCCGGCGCACGGACCACCCTCTCGGACCGTTGCCCCATCCCCCTGGGGCATTCCCCGCTTTGCCGCCGGGGCGGCAAAGCGGGGGTTAGCCCCTCGCCCCGCCCCCGCGGCGCGGCGGCGCAGTGAGCGGGGGGCTGGGGGATGGGGCGCTGCCCGCGAGTGCCTTGGTCCCCCGTGGAGCTACCTGCTCCCCCCTCACCCATGTGGTGTTGACAGCCACTCCTACACTCCCTATCATGTGCCCGCAATGCATCCGTGACCAGTCCGGCGCGGTGCAAGGCACAATGGGAACCCTGCGCCCCGTCCGGAGGAGGTACAGATGGGAGAGCCCACGCTGGATGTGCTCGTCCTTGGCGACTCGAACGTTGATCTGATCGTGCGCGGACAGGACCCGACACCGGCCTTCGACCAGGAGAAGCTGGTTGAGGACCTGATTCTGACCATCGGTGGCTCGGCCAGCATCTTCGCCTGCCAGGCAGCCAAGCTCGGGCTCCGCACCGCCCTCGCCAGCCTCCTGGGTGCGGACGAGTTCGGCGACTATATGCTGCAGGCGCTGGCCGCGTGTGGGGTCGACACCCGGCACATCGCCCGCTCGGATCAGCTCAAGACGGGGGCGACCATCAGCCTGAGCACCGCCCACGACCGGGCGCTGCTCACCTTTCCAGGCACTATCGCCGCCCTCGAAGGCAGCCGGATCGATCCCGCCTGGTTCCGGGAGGCGCGGCACGTCCACGTGGCCAGCTACTTCCTGCAGCCGCGGCTGGCGGCAGCGCTGCCGACATTGCTGGCAGAGGCGCGTCGCGAAGGGGCGAGCGTGTCGCTCGATACGGGCTGGGACCCGTCCGAGCGCTGGGACGGCGGCCTGCCGGCCGTGCTGGAGCAGGTGGACATCTTCCTGCCGAACGACGTCGAGGCGCAGCGGATCACCGGCCTGCCGGATGTGGAGGCTGCACTCGAGCGGCTCGCGGGGCAGGTTCCGACCGTCGTCATCAAGCTTGGTGCAGCGGGAGCCCTGGCGCGCCGGGGAAGAGAGGTTTCCCGGGCGGCGAGCCTGTCGGTCAAGGTCGTGGACACTACCGGTGCCGGCGACAGCTTTGACGCCGGCTTTGTGTACGGTTTCCTGCAGGGTCTGCCTCTCGCGGAGTGTCTCGAGATTGCGGTTGCGTGCGGCAGCCTGTCGACGCAAGGGGCCGGGGGGACGGCCGCCCAGCCGACGCTGGCAGAGGTGCGTGCGGTCCAAGGGCGCGGGGAATAGACTTGTCGGCTCTTGGGGGCGATGTTATAATCCGCGCCGTTCTGAGGGCCGAGGCGTCAAGGGGTGCGCGCAGGGCGACCGGCGCTCGCGAGGAACTCGAGCAGGCCCTCAACGATGCCCTGCACGACCCGCTCCTGCCCGGCCGTGAGCAACCGGCGGTCCGCGCCGAGGAAGCCCAACTCCACGATGGCCACCGGCGTACCCGGCGCTGCCTCGTGGAAGGCGTGATAGCTGGTCATGGCGGGCGTGATTGTGCTGACATGGAAGGGTAGCCCTGTTGCAGCGCCGTAGCGCCGAATGAGGCACTCGGCGAGGTGGGCCGATGCGGCGGAGGATGGGCCAAAGCCTCGCCCGGCGACCTTGAAGCCAGTCAGCGCGACACAGGAATCGGCGTGAAGCGAGAGGAGCACCAGCCCACGGTAGCCGCGCAGGCGGCTCGAGTACTCGGGCAATACCTCTGCCTCGTAGCCGCTGGCCTTCAGCCTCTCGACGACCGCACGGGCAATGGGCAGGGTGATATCTATCTCCCGGAGTCCATCGGGGCAGGTCGCACCAGGGTCGCTTTGCCAGTGCCCGGCGATGACGCCGATTCGCCGCGGCGCAGGACCCGCCCGGAGCCACAACAGGCGCACACAGAGAGCGACCAAGGCAACGCTCAGCGCGGCAAGCAACAGCAGGGGCCACACGCGCTGGCGCTGAGGGGGAGGCGGGGCGCCGTGGTCGCCTTCCGTTGCTCCCGAGGCGGGGGCGGTCTGTCTGAGGTCTGGCATCTGCGCCCTCGATCTCGCGAATCGTGTGCCGGTTGCCCATCCTAGTCTGCAATGTGGAGGCCGTCAACCGGTCTGTGGGGACCGGTCTGATCGCTACGATACCTGACACGCAGTGGTGAAAGGATGCATGAGACGACGGAAGAGCTGACGATCCGGGCTGCAACCCGCAGTGACCGGCTCGCCATCTGCACGCTGCTACAGCAGGCCTGGCATTCGGGAGGTACGGCCCGTTGGGACCAGCTCGATGCCCTCGAAGCAGACTGTGGAGCGGTGCTTGTGTGCCGTGGGACGCAGACTGTAGGCTTCTGCCTCTTTGACCTGCGCGCGGCCCCCGTTGCCAGGCTGAGCGCTGCCGCCATCGCCGACCGCGAGAACGTTGGCAGCATCTGGAAAGAGCTGTGGCCAGCCTCTGAGGAGCACCTGCGGGAGCGCGGGATTCGGTTCGTCCACTATATCGGCGAGGCGCCCTGGCTGCTGGAAGTGCTGCAGGAGCACGGGTTCCAGCAGGTCAACACGCTGATCAGCTATGAGAGAACCCTTGAGGGGCCCGAGCTTTCCGGGCATCCTCATGTGCGCGTGCGCCCGGCACGTCCCGAGGACCTGGCCACCGTAGCGCAGATCGATGCCGCCTCTTTTCCGCTGCTGTGGCGCTACCCGAGGGCCATGCTCGAGGCTGCACTCCGATCGAATCCACATCTGGCGATTGCCGAGTTGGATCGGCGGCCGGTAGGCTATGCGTTGAGCACCTTTGAGGGCGAGGAGGGGCAGGTGGTGCGCCTGGCTGTGCTGCCGGAGTACCGTCGGCAGGCCATCGGCTCGCGGCTGTTGACGGAGGCTCTCTCACATCTCCGACGCGGCCGCGTCCGCCGGCTCTCGCTCAATACTCAGGGTGACAACACGGCGGCCCAAAAACTCTACGAGCGCTTTGGATTCCGTCGGATAGGCGACGAGCTGCCCGTGCTCGAGAAAGCGCTGGAGGGCTGATCGCTCGCCCGGTAGCACTGTGGAGGCTGACGTGGAGACCGGCAGCCACTTGGGACTGGCTCTTGGTGGCGGAGGGGCGCGCGGAGGGGCCCATATTGGCCTCCTTAAGGTCCTGGACGAGGCGGGGGTGCGCGTCGGAGCCATCGCGGGGACGAGTGCCGGCGGTGTGGTCGGCGGGCTCTACGCCGCAGGGCTAAGCGGCGCCGAGATCGAGTCGCTCCTGATCGGTATCGACCCTGCCAGGGTTCTCGAGCCCGACCCCTCGGGCTGGGCGCTCCTCAGCACGCGCCGCTTCCTGGAGGTGCTCCGCCAGCGGATTGGCGACCCGCTCATCGAGGACCTGCCCCGCCCCTTTGCGGCGGTAGCGGTGGACCTGCGCAACTCGCGCGAGGTGCACCTGAGCCGGGGGCCGCTGCTTGCGGCCATACAGGCGACGATCGCCGTGCCGGGGATACTGTGCCCCCTGGAGGCGGAGGGCTGCCTCTACGTCGACGGCGGCGTGCTGAACAACGTCCCCGTCGACGTGGCGCGCAGGCTCGGGGCCCGACGGGTGCTGGCGGTGGATGTGAGCGTGCCGTTCGATTGCCCCCTCGAGCATACGAGCTTTAGCGGCCTTCCAGGTCCGGCCCGGGTGGCGGAGCAGATTCTGGCGAAGGCCAGGCGTCGGAGGGCTGCCGTGGCCCTCATCAAGTCCTGGAACCTTCTCTGTGCGGCCTACACGGCCCGGCGCCTTGAGGATAACCCGCCCGACCTGCTCCTGCGCCCTGATCTTGGCCCGATCCCCGTGACGGCCATGTACGACCTTGGGAAGGCGATCGCCATTGGCGAGTCCATGGCGCGAGAGCATCTCGAGGCCATCCGGCGTCTGGCCTCCGGGTGACGGCGCGCCCCGGCGCGCGAGCGTCGCCGGGGGTTGTTGCTCGGAATGCGTCCTCGCCTGGCGGCTCTGCACCGGCCGGGAAGCGATAGGGGCACGGTATGCCGTGCCCCCATCCTCGCAAGATCCTCCGGGGCACAGGCCCCGGACCAGTTCTCCCCGGCTAACCCTACCCCACGCTCTCGTCGCGGAGGCGCGACGCTGGGTTAGCTCTGCGCCCTGCGTCGCCGCGTCAGGCGCCAAACGACCCAGAGGACCAGGGCCGGAACCGCCAGGAGAGGCAGGACGAAAAGCGCGAACCAGATGACTGCCTCGACTCCGAGCTTGAGGGTCTGCACCAGGGCGTTCAGCGCGCGCCGCGCCGTCTGCAGGGGCTGCCAGCCCGGCGTGCCGATCGCCTCGGGGCCACGCTCGGTCAGCGACAGGTTCACCGTAGCCAGCTCTGCAGAGCGATCCAGGTACTGGGGCTTGCGCAGCGGGTAACCGGTCCAGTGGTGTCTAGGGATGGCACTGCAGCAGCGGCATGGCACCACAGGTTGTG
>JAIMBM010000264.1 GCA_023511475.1 Anaerolineae bacterium | reverse complement strand
CCCCCCCCCCCCCCAAAACCCCCCCACAACCCCCCCCCCCCCCCCCCCGCGCGGGCGGGGGGGGGTGGGGGGGGGGGGGGGGGGGGGGGGGGCCCCCCCGACAGCGGCACAGGCGAGCCGGCCCCCCAAACTGAACTACAACCGCCCCACAGGGCGCTGGGGAACTGGCGCCCCACACCCATCCACTGTGAAGCCGGCTCTTGCCAGCCCTGGAGCATGACCTCGCGGCTGTGTGCCTGCCGGCGCGTCCTGTCGCTACAGAGCGTTCAGGAGGTCCTGCAACCTGGCAGTGGCGAGGGCGATGCGCATGTCGGCCGCACCGTAGTAGACGTACACCTCGTCTCGCACCACGACCGAGCCACAGGTAAAGACGACGTTCGGTACGTCGCCTGCCCGTTCCCACGGCTCGGTGGGCACAAGCACGGGTTCTTCGGCCCGGCTGATGACTACCGCGGGGTTCTCCAGGTCCAGGAGCGCCAGGCCCAGGCAGTAGACGCGGTCGCGGTTGTAGCCGTGGTAGATGAGCAGCCACCCGCGCTCGGTGCGGATGGGTGGGCCGCCCGCGCCCACCCGGGTCTCGTCCCACAGGCCCGGGCGCGGGCGCATGATGACCTGATGGTCGGTCCAGTGCAAGAGGTCCTCGGACCAGGCCAGCCATATGTCGGGCGGGCGGCGGTGCAGCATAGCATAACGGCCGCCGATCTTGGCGGGGAAGAGGGCGGCGTCCTTGTTATCCTCGTCCGGCAGCACGATGCCTTCGCGCTGCCAGGTGAGCAGGCTCCTGCTCGAGGCGAGCGACACGCGTGTGCCATGGGCCGAGTAGGCGGTGTACAGCATATAGTAACGATCGCCGAGGCGTGTAATGCGCGGGTCCTCCACGCCCCAGCGCTCGTACTCGTTCTCCGGCACCAGCACGGGCCTGTCGAGCCGGGAAAAGTGCACGCCGTCGGTGCTCACGGCATAGCCGAGGCGAGAGACGTTGTCGGCCGTGCCCTGCGCGCGATAGACAAGGTGGAACAGCCCCTCCTCGTAGACTACGGCTGCATTGAAGCAGGTACGGTCCTCCCAGTCGTGGTGGCGGACGGTCGTCAGGATTGGGTTGGCAGCGTGGCGCTGCAACTGCATGGGTCACCCTCCGTTGGTCACCCGTTTTCTGTCTGCATGGTCGTTCGTGCTCACGACCCTGGCTGCAAGGGCATCTTGCCACCAGCTTCGCGGAGTCTTCCTGCTTTCTTTTGCCGCCGATCGGAGAGCGGCGGCCAGTTGCTCGGCCTGACCAGGCGTCAGTAGAAACGATATCTCGTCCGAGGGGAACAGCCACATCTCTCGCGGGCCGGACTGGATGAGCGCAAAGCGAATGTCATCGTCATAGCCGTCTTCACGGTCAAGGATGTCAAAGTGAACCTGTATCGCCAGCGTATCGTCCACTCGTATGATCATCGCGGTGGCCTCCTGCTCATCCGAGCATGACGTCCGGCTCCGGGTCAGGAAAGAGGGCCAGGAACTCGCGAGCTATCCGCACGCGGTGCTCGTGGTAGGCGGGATCATCGAGGCCAGCGTTCCATAGCTCCAGGGACAGCTCGACGACCCAGTCCGATGTGCGGTCATGCGCCAGGCCGTAGGCCTGATCGAAGGCTTCGACAGTACGAAGCTCGGGCCTGGCCAGGCCCTTGACGATCTCCCACGCTTCCAGCCAGCGGTCGCAGGCGGCTGTAGTCTTCCCCGCCCGCATCAGATGATGGCCTTCGTAGACCAACTCCTCGATGCACTCGCGCGGCGTCACCACTCGCGGCGGCGTGTGCCCCGCCCGCACTAGCTCCCAGCGTTCGGCCTCGGCCTGCTCGAAGACATCGATCGCCCGCAGGGCAGCAGCGCCCTGCTCTTCGCCCACCTGATGGCGGATCGCCGCCCGCAGCGCGTCCAGCAGGAGCTTGTTCACCTCCGGGCTATCGCCTCCATCCTCGATCTGCATGACGAGAGCACTGAGGATGCCGTTCAGCTTGCGGAAACGAACCAAAGGCAGGCCGAGTCGCTCGATGGCCAGGCGTATCGGGTTCGCCTGAGCCACGCGTGCTCTATCACAACCCGTGGACTGGGCAGAGGGTTTCCAGATCACTACGTGCCGTCTCCCTTGCTCGACATGTAACGCAACAGTCCGCCCGGACAGATCAGGCGGATTGCTGCACGGGAACAGGCTCTTTCGCTGCTGCGTCGGCCTTCACGCCTCAGGGGAGCTCAGTCTGGCTCTCTTGGGCGGCCGCTGTGCCCACGCCTTCTCCGCCACAGTCATGCTTGCGCCTCCTCTGGCCTTGCCCGGGACATGGCTCAGGGAGAGCACCATGGTGTGCACGCATCACCGAGAGGATTGAGCTTCAGGGACGTACGGGGGACTGCTCAGTGCACAAAGCCGTAAAGAAGAAGGCCCGCAGCCATAGCGCCACGAGCCTTCTTACAGGCGGAAGCGACGGGATTCGAACCCGCGATCTCCTCCTTGACAGGGAGGTATGCTAGGCCGCTGCACCACGCCTCCGCTACGGCCCATAATATACCATGGCTGCTCTGTTGTGTCAAGTGCCCTGTGGGCGCGATTCGCACCCGGCATGGACTTGGCACCCTTGTGGGGTGTATAATGACTGCAGGCGCGTGCCCTGGTCCGGTTCTTGCCGCGTCTGCGAACCGCCAACGCTGCGCAGGGATTGCGCACATTCAACATGCAAGGAGGACACGCATGGCCTACACTGCGAAGGATTTCAGCCACCTGATCGGCATGCCCGGCTTTAGCGATGCGCTGCTGAACAACCACTTTACCCTTTACCAGGGCTACGTCGCCAACACCAACAAGCTCCTCGACACCCTCGCCCGTCTCCAGCGCGAGGGCAAGACCGATTCGCCCGAGTTCGCCGAACTCAAGAGGCATTTCGGCTGGGAGTTCGACGGCATGCGCGTCCACGAGCTCTACTTCGGCAACCTCGGAGGGCGCGGCGACCTGAACGAGGCCGGCGAGCTCCGTCAGGCCCTCGAGGCCCAGTTTGGCAGCTATCACGCCTGGGAGAACGACTTTCGCACCACCGGCATGGTCCGCGGCATCGGCTGGGTCATCCTGTACCAGGACACAGCGACCGGCCGCCTGCTCAACTTTTGGATCAACGAGCACGACACCGGCCACCCTGCCGGCTGTGCGCCCATCCTGGTCATGGATGTCTGGGAGCATGCGTACATGCTGGACTATGGGACCAAGCGCGCCGGCTACATCGACGCCTTTTTCCGTAACATCGACTGGGCCGCTGCTCGCAACCGACTGAACGTCGAGCTGGCGATCCAGGCCGCCAAAGCCTGACCCCTATAGGAGACCGCTTGCGCCCGGCAAAGGCCGCCCGCGGGCCCTTGGCCGGGCGCAGGCACGTCGCGCTTCCCCGCAGCCTCGGCTCGCTCGGCAGAGAACCCCCATGGCGCCCCAGGTGCATGCTGCGGAACTTGCGGCTGCCGCACCAAGATGGTATAGTGCGCATGCCGTCGTCCCTCATCGCCCCTCGCCCTCTCGCGAAAGGAGGACCACCGTGTCCGTCACCGCTGCCGCTCCCATCCGGCTCAGCCGGGGCTACAAGGTGACCTGGGGCTTTGCCGCGCTAGGCAGCGCGCTGATCTCGGGCATCTATGCCGCCCTTCTGCCCATCTTTTACCAGAACTACCTGGGCCTCGAGGCGCGCTGGATCGGCCTGGCATCGCTGGTCTACGCCATCTGGAATGCCATCAACGACCCGCTCTTCGGCTACATCACCGACTCGACCCGCTCCAAGGCAGGCCGCCGCATCCCCTACATGCGCTACACCGCCCCCTTTCTGGCGCTGACCTTTATCCTCGTCTGGTTCGCGCCGCCCAAGGCCGGGCAGCAGGCGCTCTTCTGGTGGATGCTGGTGACGATGCTCCTGTACGACACCGCCTACACCATCATCGGCCTGGTCTACTCGGCGCTCCTGCCGGAGGTCAGCGAGAGCGACGCCGAACGCAACGCGCTGCAGATCTCCTCGTCGCTCTTTGGCCTGCTCGGCACCATCTTGGGCTTCCTGATCCCCGACTTTTTCCGCCCCAAGCCGGGCGTGTCACCCTCCTTCCTGCCCCTGCAGATGTCGATGATCGCCGTCGGCCTGATCGGCATGGGGCTGATCCTCCTCACCGCCTCGCGGGTCAAGGAGCGGCCCGAGTTCACCCGGGTCGACAAGCCGTTGCCCCTCCTCCAGGCCATCCGGTACACCTTTACCAGCCGCGCCTTCCTGGTGTTGGTGGCGCAGAACTTTATGTCGATTCTTATGCAGGCGCTGCTCCTCGGCGGCATGTTCTACCTGGCCGACTATGTCCTTCAGATGCCGACGATCGTTGTGCTCGTCTGCGTCTTTGTTCCGCTGATCGTCGGCGTGCCCCTGACGAGCCTTATCCGCCAGCGGCTAGGGGTCGTCGGCGCGCAGCAGCTCCTGCTGGTGATCGCGGGGGTGGGACTGATCCTGGTAGCCATCGTGCCGACTCGGCTCATCCCCCTCTGCATGGCGCTTGCCGGCTTTGGCCTCTCTGGCCCGCAGACGCTGACCAACGTCCTCTTTGCCCAGGTGGCCGATGAGGATGAGCTCCGCTCTGGCACGCGCCGCGAGGGCGCCTTCTTCGGCGTCAATGCCCTGCTGACCAAGCCCGCCCAGTCGGTAGCCCTCGCCCTGACGGCCTTTATTCTCGAGGCCACCCATTTTATCACCGTTGCCCAGAACCAGGGGCAGGTCCGCCTGGACCAGCCCCCGGAGGCCATCTTTGGCATCAGAGCATTCATGGGGCTGATCCCCGGCGCGGCCATGCTGCTGGGCGCGCTGATTCTGGTGTGGTACCCTCTGCGCGGTGAGTACCTGCGGAAGGTCCAGCAGCAGGTGCTCGAGCTACATGCCTGGAAGCACCAGCAGCTGCAGGGCTCGTGAGCTCGCGGGGCCTCTCCTGAGGCGGGCAGGGGGCGAGTGAACTCCCCGACCCATAACCCCGCCGCGGTCGGCGGGCCCGGGGTCCGGAGTCAGAGGGGGTGTTGGCGGGGGGGGGAGCCCCCCCCCCCCCCACCCCAAAAGGGGGGGCCCCCGCCCCCCCCGCCCCCCGGGGGGGGGTGGGGGGGGCCCCTAGCGCGGCCCCCCCCGCCCGGCCGGGGGGGGCCCCGACCGGGGAACCCGATTGCAGCCAACGTCTCCATCCACCCTCCC
>JAIMBM010000263.1 GCA_023511475.1 Anaerolineae bacterium | reverse complement strand
GGCACGGCGCGCGCCCTGCCGCCCGGCACCCATCACAGGTAAGGCTGCTCCAGCGGCGGGCCGGCCGCCGCTTACGCGGGCTGCCGTATCTCGCCGAGGACCCGGGCCCCCTGGATCGTCAACAGCGGAATCAGCCCCAGCCCGATGACGATCGCCCAATCGGCCAGGCTGAGCGGAAGCGTGGCAAAAACGGGCTGGAAGAAGGGCACATAGATGATGACCAGGTTGGCGACTGCAACCGCCAGAAAGGCGTACACCATCCAGCGGTTGGTGAAAAAGCCGATGGTGAACAGGGAGTATCGGCTGCGCAGGCTGAAGGCATGGAGGCTCTGCGCGAGGATCGAGGTCGAGAAGGCGAGCACTCTCGCCCGCTCCACGCCGCGGCCCAGCCCATAGATCTCGATGGCAAAGGCCGCGAGAGCAGCCAGCCCGATGAGCGCCCCCTGATAGCCGATGGCAACCCCCATGGGGCGGGAGATAATCCCCTCCCGGGGAGAGCGAGGGGGCCGCTGCATGGTCCCCGGCTCGGCCTTCTCCACGCCGAGCGCCAGCGCCGGGAGGCTGTCGGTCGCCAGGTTGATCCACAGAATCTGGATTGGCAAGAGCGGCAACGGCAGCCCGAGGAGCCCGGCGACGAAGAGCGTCAACACCTCGCCAGCGTTGCAGGAGAGCATGAACTGGATGAAGCGGCGGATGTTGTCAAAGATGGTGCGGCCCTCCTCGACCGCAGCCACAATCGTGGAAAAGTTGTCGTCGGCCAGGACCATGTCGGAGGCCTCTTTGCTCACGTCGGTGCCGGTGATCCCCATGGCCACGCCGATGTCGGCTTCCTTGAGCGCCGGCGCATCGTTCACCCCGTCGCCGGTGACCGCTACCACCTGGTCCCGGGCCCTCCACGCCCGGACGATCCGCAGCTTGTGCTCCGGTGAGACCCTCGCGTAGACCCGGACGCGGTCCACAATCTCTGCAAGGCGCTCGTCGCTGATCTCCTCCATCTGCGCCCCGGTGAGGGAGACCTGGCCATCCTCAAAGATTCCCAGCTCACGGGCGATGGCGAGCGCCGTGTTGTGCTGGTCCCCGGTGATCATGACGACGGTGATGCCCGCTTCCTGAGCCGTTCGTACGGCACCCCGGGCCTCGGCGCGCGGTGGGTCGATCATGGCCGCCATGCCGACAAAAACCAGATCCCGCTCGACCGCGTCCGGAACGAGCGGGACTTCGGCCGGCACCGTGCGATACGCCATGGCTAAGACCCGCAGGGCCTGCTGGCCCAGGTAGTTGTTGATGTCCGTGTACTCCCGCCGCTCGGCAGGTCCCAGCGGCACAACCCGCCCCTCCCGTTGTACGTGAGTGCACAGCGGCAGGATGGTCTCCGCGGCGCCCTTGACGAACGCGATGCGCGTGCCAGGCTGCACCTCCGCGGCCAGCGCTCCCGGCCCGCGGCCGTTCCCACGATACGTGTAGATGATGCTCATCCGCTTGCGCTCGGAGTCGAAGGGAAACTCCTCCACGAAGGTGTACTCTTCTGGGGCCTGCTCGCGGCTGTAGCCGGCCTTGGCGGCGGCGACCACCAGCGCCCCTTCGGTCGGATCGCCGCGGATGGTCCAGCGCCCGTCGCCGGGCTCGCGGGCCAGCTCGGCCGTGCTGCTGAGCACGCCTACGCGGAGCACCGCCTGCAGGTCCGTCGCCTCATGGGGCACGTGAGTGCTGTCTGTGCTAAAGGTGCCGCGGGGGACATATCCCTCTCCGCTGACCTGAACCGACCGCTCCGGCGTGATGATCCGGCGGACGGTCATCTGGTTCTCGGTGAGGGTACCCGTCTTGTCCGAGCAGATCACTGTGGCGGCGCCGAGCGTCTCCACGGACCGGAGCCGGCGGATAAGGGCGTTCCGCGCAGCCATGCGCCTGACGCCCAGGGCCAGAGCAATGGTCACGACCGCCGGGAGCCCCTCCGGGATGGCGGCCACCGCCAGGCTGACTGCGACCAGAAACATCTGGACGATCGGCTCGCCCCGAGCCACACCCAGGGCAAAGATTACCGCCACGATGCCGAGCGCCGCATAGACGAGAAAACGGCCGACTCGCTCGAGCTGCATCTGCAATGGGGTCTCTTCGGGGCCGATCTCCTGCACGAGGCGGGCTATGCGGCCAAACTCGGACTGCAGGCCCGTGGCCGTCACGAGCGCCCTGCCGCGCCCCCGCACGGCAATCGTGCTGGAGTAGACCATGTTTGGCCGGTCGGCGACCGGCGTATCGGGCGGCACCACGGCTTCGGCGTTCTTGGAGGCCGGCTCTGACTCGCCCGTCAGCACGGCCTGGTCGACCAAGAGGTTCCGCGTGGAGATCAGGCGGGCATCGGCCGGGACCATGTCGCCGGTCTCGATGATGATGATATCACCAGGGACAAGCTCCCGGGCCGGAATCTGGTGCAACGCTCCCTCACGCAGCACCTCCGCCGTCGGTGCCGTCAGACGCTTGAGCGCCTCGAGGGCCTGCTCTGCCCGATACTCCTGGACAAAGCCGAGGATACCGTTGAGGAGGACGATGACGAGGATGGCGATGGCGTCGGTCCACTCGCCGAGGAGGGGGCCGGAGACCAGCGCCGCGCCGATGAGGACCAGGATGATAAAGTCGGTGAACTGGCCGATGAACTCTTGCAGAACCGAGCGGCGTTTGGCCGTGACCAGCTCGTTGTAGCCGTATTGCTCCAGGCGACGCCGGGCCTCTGCGAAGCTCAGGCCCTGCCCAGCGTCGCTGCCGGCTATCTCGATGGCGCGATCGACCGGCAGGGCGTGCCAGCGCTCTTCGACCACGGGCAGCTACTCCTCGACGAGACGGAGTCGGTGCGTCGCGAGGGGCACGCGGCAGGCTGCACCTGGCGCCGGCCCAGGTCACACCCCAGCCATCTGTCGCTCACGCGAGATAACCGGGGTCACTCCACGCTCACAGACTGCCTTTGGCCCTGCAGCCTGGCTGAGAATGCTGCATTCCCGGCACAGGCGCCGGGCCGGCCAGAGAGGCCCAGGGGGTAGGTAGCGGCGCCAATCGAGCCAATGCGACAGCGCACCCCCGGCTAGACGCTGGAGGCTACCATAGTCCGGCAGGCCAGTCAAGGCCAATGCGGTGCAGTGGTAGAGGTTGTAGAAGGCGCAATTCCGGGGTCAGTCCCCGCGGGCCGGGCGGCGAACTGCGTAATGGCGCACCTGCCTGACGCGAGGCAGGGACGCCTCACACGTACCGCTTCCAGATCGACTCCATCTCCCAGATGTCGAGCGCGGCGTGGGCACCGGCGCCCTCCGCCGAGAGGGCGATCCCAAGGCTATCCTCCCGCTCGGGGTAGATGCGGCTGGCCAGGTAGGTGCCCCGGCCGGCAAAGAGCTCGAGGGCCGAGCCGTCGAGGAAGAGGCGCAACTCGAGGGGCTCGCCCTCGGGCAGGGTGAGAGGCGCCTCCCGCACGTCCCGTACGACAGCGCCGCTCAGGCTCGAGCGCCGCCGGTCGATGCCCACCCGGGCGCGCACCCGATCGAAGACGAGGACCGTCTCCTCCTCGCCGCCGGGCGAGCGGCGGACGTGCAGGGCAACCTTTTCCGCACCGCCGGGGTCGATGGCGGCGGCGATCTCGAGGAACTCGCCTCGCACCTCGGGAAGCACATAGACCTCCGGCGAGAGCGGGAGGTCTGTGAGGCGCCGGTGCCTGCGGCGCAGTGCCTCGACCTCCGGCCCAGGAGCGGTCAGCAGGGCACCGCGCTCGTCGAGGGAGAGCACCTGCGGCAGGGACATGACCCCCGACCACCCCGCCGCCTGCTGCGCCTCGCTGCTTCGCGCCTCCTGCAGCCAGCCGAACATGATGCGGCGGCCGAGGTCGTCCCGGAAGGTCTGAGGGGCGTAGAAGCAGTGCCCCCAGTCGACTACGCCCTTGGCCTCGGGGATGAATCGATAGCCGGCATAGGTGCCAGTGAAGTAGAAACACTCGCGTGCCGGCAGATGGGAGACGATCAGCACATGCCGGCCATCCAGCGGGAAAAAGCTGGGGCACTCCCAGACGGTCCCCGTCTCCGCCGGATCGCCGACGAGGATGGGCTGCAGGTACTCCCAGGTCACAAGGTCAGGGGAGCGGTAGAGGAGGACGGCCCCGCCCAGCCCGCGGAGCCCCGAGCCGAGGGCCATGTACCAGGTGCCGTCCTCGCGCCAGACACATGGGTCGCGGAAGCCGGTGACCTCCAGCCCCGGCGGCGGGGCCGGTATGACCGGGTTGGCCGGGTGCTTGCGCCAGGTGAGGAGGTCGTCCGTGCTCGTGGCGATGCACTGCGACTCGATCAGCGGGTCGAGCGAGGCAAAGCCGGTATAGACAAAGGTCGGCGTGCCGTCGTTATCCACGACGCAGCCGGTCGCCGTGTGGGCGCTGTCGTAGCTGCCCGGCGTCGGCGCGAGGGCGATGGGCAGATGCACCCAGTGGACGAGGTCATCGCTGACTGCGTGACCCTTGTGCTTGTTAATGGAAACGGCCCCGTGCGGGTTGTGCTGGTAGAAGAGATGATAGCGGCCCTTCCACTGGATGAGCCCGGTGGGGTCGTTCATAAAGTTGGCCAGGGAAGTAAAGTGGTACCGGGGACGATGGCGCAGGTCCAATGTGAGCTCCTCTCAGAGGTGAGCGACAGCGGTCAGGGTTCGGCACAGGGCCCACGGCCTGCAGGGGCCATTGCGAGCCCGCCCCATCGGCAAGTGCCGGGGCCACAGTATAGCGGACGGGCCCTGAGGCAGTCAAAAGCCGATCCCCGACCCCTCCCCGTTCAGGGGCGGACAGCCCCATCCGCCCCTGAACCTCCTGGCGCGGTGGAGGACACCCCCTACCGTCCGACACGGGGGGATAGGTTTCTTCCGTCCTCTGCGGCCATCTCACTGCCGGCGACGCCTCGCACCTGTTCCCCCGGTTCGTGGGAACGGTAGGGGGTCCCGCGACTCGGTATCGCGAGTGCCCTTTAACGCTGAGGGGTCGGGCCGAGAAAGTGGGGTTTGGCCTTTTCGGGTCCTCGTCCCTTATCACTTGCTTTTGCGCTTCCTGAAGGATGGTATGCCGCCCCTCGTGCGGTTGCCGCCCCCACCCCGCGCCCCTCCCGCAAGCGGGCACGTCGTGCCCGCTTGCGGGAGGGGCCATCATTCGTAGGTGTCTCGGGGGTGTAGTTCAGTTTGGGGCAGCTCGCGCTCAACGACGCTATCAGCAACCCCACCCCCGTCCTCGAGTTTGGCCTT
>JAIMBM010000262.1 GCA_023511475.1 Anaerolineae bacterium | reverse complement strand
GGGGGTAGGGGGATGGGGCACTGCCCCTCGAATGCGTTGGCCCCGCTCGTGGGGCAACCTGTCCGCCCCTGAACCCCGGTGGCTCACGGCCTCCAGTTCCGGAGTGCCGGGAACTCTTTGATGCGCTCCTCCGGCCACCCGAGCATATGGCACTTTTCCCAGATGTAGTAGCAATAGTTGTCCCAGCTGACCTGCCCGGGGCAGCGATGGTCGACGTGTGGCACAAAGCCCCCTTCGGCCACGGCCGGCTCGAGCCGCTTCAGCTCGCGCAGAATGGCCTCCCGGCCCTCGTGCAGGGCGAACTTGTTAAAGCCGCCTCGGATCAGGAGCTGCCGGCCGTACTCCTTCTTGAGGGCTACCGGGTCGTTCCCCGGGTTGACCTCTAAGGGGAACATGCAGTTCAGCCCCACATCCAGCCACAGCGGGATCAGCTTGAGGATGTTCCCGTCGCAGTCGGTCCAGATGACGTCAATCCCGTGCTGGCGAAGGAGCTGCATCACCGGCCGCATGTGTGGCATGATACGCTCGGCGAAGAAGCGGGGGCTGAGGATGGGGCCCGAGTTGAAGCAAATGTCCTCCCAGCCGGCTGCGGCGTCGAACTGGCCCCGCTCGAGGACCGGCGGCAAGAGCTGCAGGGTCATGGACGCCAGATGGGCGACCATCTCCTCGACGAGGTCCGGATCGTCTGCGGAGAGGAAGGCGAGGCCCTGGAATCCGGTCCAATCCCGGATCCAGCCGATGAAGGAGCCGAACCACACGCTGACCGGGTTCGAGCTCGTCCGGCTCATCTCCTCCCCGGCCCGCAGCTCCTCTTCGCTGAGGGTCCGGAGCGGGTGCGCCGGGTCGAGGAACTCGTCGCGGAAGGCTTCCCAGCTCGCGCGGTCGCGGATCGGGAACTCGAGAAAGTGGGGGATCGTCTGCACGCCCGTCTTCTGGCGCTGGCTGAGGACTCCAAGGCCATCGCGGAAGGTGATGGTGGTCTCGTTCTCCTCGACGATCACCGGTTCCCGCAGCGGCAGGGGGCCGAGGCGTGGCGAAAAGCCCTCGAACTGCTCCACGCCAAAGTACTCCTCGACCAGCCGGTCGGGGATCTGCCCGTCGGGCAGACGGAAATGGGCCGGGAGA
This sequence comes from Anaerolineae bacterium, assembly GCA_023511475.1. Classification (GTDB taxonomy): domain Bacteria; phylum Chloroflexota; class Anaerolineae; order SpSt-313; family SpSt-313; genus SpSt-313. Next base: position 4,131 of record JAIMBM010000262.1, on the reverse strand, counting down.
TGGCCCTGAGCCAGCCACTCCTCTTTCAGCTCGTCCCAGTAGCCGAATTCGAGGTGGGAGATATAGTCCACGTGCTGGTAGTGCATGGTCCGGTTCCAGCGCTCGCGCGGGGTGAGGTCCGCGCCGAAGCGGCCGGGACCGCGACGGATATCGGCCATGGTGTTCCTCCTGTCGTGTCGGGCGTCGTGGCGTTGCGGGCCACAGGGCCGCGAGCATCCTGGGCGCTCGCATCATGTTATCGCGATTTGGCGAGATGGCCAAATGTCGAGACACGGCGCCCGCGCTTTCGAGTTGACATCCCCTCCCGCGCGTTGTACAATTGTGGCAATCCATAGCCCGACGCCGAACAGGAGGAGTAGGCGCACGCGAGGCTGATAGAGAAGGGGGGTCACCGGCTGGAAGCCCCCCGCAGCAGACGGCGCCGAAGGTCGCCTGGGAGTCGAGGGGTCGAAGGCAGGCCGCCACCAGGCCCCTCCGGGTGCGCCCGTTACTGCGCAGTCGAGTGCCGGCCCCGTAGAGGCCGGAATCGAGGTGGTACCGCGGAAGGTTGGCCCCTTTCGTCCTTGAGTGTGGACGAAAGGGGTTTTTGTGTGTCTGCGCTGGCAGGAGGCTCTGCCTGCCGGCGGGGAAGGAGCAGCTATCGTGGCAGAGATCACCATGCCCAAGACCTATGACCCCAAGGCCGTGGAGCGGCCACTGTACGACTGGTGGGAGGCGCAGGGCTACTTCAAGCCGCGTCTCATGCCCGGCCGCAAGCCCTTCGTCATCTCCATGCCGCCCCCTAACGTGACCGGCAAGCTCCACCTCGGCCACGCCATGACCGCATCGGTGGAGGACCTCATGATCCGCTACCACCGCATGCGCGGGGACCCCACGCTCTGGGTGCCGGGCAGCGACCACGCCGGCATCGCCACTCAGAACGTGGTCGAGCGCGAGCTGGCGAAGGAGGGCCTCACCCGGCACGACCTCGGCCGCGAGGCCTTTATCGCCCGCTGCTGGGAGTGGAAGGAGAAGTATGGCTCTCTCATTACCCAGCAGCACCGACGGCTGGGCGTCTCCTGCGACTGGGACCGGGAGCGCTTTACCCTCGACGAGGGGCTCTCCCGGGCGGTGCGCGAGGCGTTTGTGCGCCTGTACGAGAAGGGCCTGATCTACCGCGGCACCTACCTGGTCAACTGGTGCCCACGCTGCACCACGGCCATCTCGGACCTCGAGGTCATCCACAAGGAGGAGGCGACCAAGCTCTGGTACATCCGGTACCCTCTGCGGGACCGGCCCGGCGAGTACGTCACAGTCGCAACCACCCGCCCCGAGACGATGCTCGGGGATACGGCCGTGGCCGTGAACCCCGAGGATGGCCGCTACCAGCATCTCATCGGTCAGACGCTCATCCTGCCCATCCTCAACCGCCCCATCCCAATCATCGCCGATGACGCCGTAGACCCGCGCTTTGGCACCGGCGCCGTCAAGGTCACGCCCGGCCACGACCCGGTCGACTATGAGATGGGCAAGCGCCACGGCCTCCCGATCATCGACGTAATGACCGACACCGGCACTATGAACGAGAACGCCGGGCCATTCGCCGGGCAGCCGCATCTCGAGGCGCGCCGCAGCGTCGTCATCGAGCTCGAGCGATTGGGCCTCCTTGAAAAGACCGAGGACTACCGGCACGCCGTCGGGCACTGCCAGCGCTGCGACACCATCGCCGAGCCCCGTATCTCGACCCAGTGGTTCGTGCGCATCAAGCCGCTCGCCGAGCCGGCCATCGCCGCCGTGCAAGACGGGCGCATACGCATCATCCCGGAGCGCTTTGAGCGGGTCTACTACAACTGGATGGAGAACATCCGGGACTGGTGCATCTCCCGCCAGCTCTGGTGGTGGCACCGCATCCCGGTGTGGTACTGCCAGGGCTGCGAGGCCGAGATCGTGTCGGTGGCTGATCCCGCCGCCTGCAGCCGGTGCGGCGGCACGACGCTGTTCCAGGACCCGGATGTGCTGGACACCTGGTTCTCCTCCGGCCTCTGGCCCTTCTCCACGCTCGGCTGGCCCGAGGATACCGAGGACCTGCGCACCTTCTACCCGACCAGCGTCATGGAGACGGGCTACGACATCCTCTTCTTCTGGGTCGCCCGCATGATCATGATGGGCATCGAGATGACGGGGCAGCCACCGTTCCACACCGTGTACCTGCACGGGCTGGTCCGAGACGAGTATGGCCAGAAGATGACCAAGTCGCGCGGCAACGTGGTTGACCCCCTGGAGCTGATGGACGACTATGGCACCGACGCCGTGCGCTTCTCCTTCCTGACCGGCTCGACGCCCGGCAACGACATGCGGCTCTCGCTGACGCGGCTGGAGGCGAACCGCAACTTTGCCAACAAGATCTGGAATGCGGCCCGGTTTGTCATCAGCAACCTGGCCGGCGGGCGCGCCGCACAGGCCCCCGAGGCACCGGAGACGCTGGCGGACCGCTGGATCCAGAGCCGCGTCCAGCTCTTGACTGCCGAGGTGACGCGCCTGATCGAGGACTATCAGTTCGGCGAGGCGGGCCGGCGCATCTATGATTTCCTGTGGGGCGAGTACTGCGACTGGTACATCGAGATCACCAAGGCCCGACTGTATGGCAGCGCCCCCTCCGCCGCGGCGACGGCGCGGCGCGTGCTGGTGAGGGTGCTCGAGCAGGCCCTGCGCCTGCTGCATCCGTTCATGCCCTTTATCACCGAAACGATATGGCAGAACCTCAAGCAGGCCTGGGGTGCACCGGAATGGGGCGAGGCACTCATCATCGCCTCCTGGCCCGAGCCCCAGCCGCGCGACGAGAGCGCCGAGGCCGAGATGGGGGCGATCGTGGAGGTCGTACGCGGCATACGCAACGCCCGTGCCGAGTACGATGTGGAGCCGGGGCGGCGCATACAGGCACTCATCGCCGCCGGGGCGCTCACGCCGGCCTTTGAGGCCGAGCGCGAGGCACTGGTGAGCCTGGCCCGCCTCGACAGCGAGCGGCTGACCATCGCGCCGTCGCTGGCGGAAAAGCCCGCCAAAGCGCTGACCCTGGTGACCAACGGTGTCGAGGTCTACCTGCCCCTCGCCGGGATGGTCGACCTGGAGCGCGAGCAGGCCCGACTGAGCAGGGAGCTCGCCGAGGTCGAGGCCGACGTCGCTCGCGCAAGGGCGCTCCTGGCAAACGAGCGCTTTGTCAGCCGCGCGCCTCGCGAGGTTGTGGAGAAGGAGCGCGCCAAGCTTGCGGCGGCAGAGGAGCGGCGCGAGGCTCTCGCGGCCAGGCTGGAGATGCTACAGGCCCAGTAGGTGGACGACAGAGCCGGGCCTCCGGGCGGCCGGGCCCGGCTACAGGCCCTGCAGTGCGCGGTCGACTGGGCCGGCCGAGAGGCCCTCGCCCTGACGGATGTACCCGCCATGCGCATCCAGGCAGAACCGGCTCTGGCGCTGATGCCACGCCTTGTAGAGCGGGTGGTGCGTGGCGTAGCGCAGGCACGCCAGCCGCTCCTGCAGGCTCGTAAACTCGGCTTCCAAGACGACCTTGTTCACCCGGCCGATGGTAGTCGCGTACACCCGGCAGCCGCGAGGGTAGATCAGTCGGTAACACTCCCAGCCCTGGACCTCTCGCAGCCAGGCAAGCGCTTCATCGACCTTGCCCGTTGGCACCGTGTACTCCTGACGAACGACGATCACCGGATTGGTCCCTTCTAGCCGTGGATTTGGTATGTTAACGATACCATAGGTTGGCCATTTCAGGCAAAAACGGCTCTCGGCGTGATTGCGAGAGTTCAGGGGCGGACAGGTTGCCCCACGGGCGGCGCCAACGCATTCGAGGGGCAGTGCCCCATCCCGCCGGGGCATTCCCCCTCGACTTGGGCCTTTCGCCGCGCGCCCCCCAACATCACGCAGAAGCCGCCGCGATGGCCCCCAACGCTCCTGTGTTCGGGGACCCCTCCCCCTATCCCCCTCCCCGAGGCGGACGCCTCGGGGAGGGGGAAGAAATCGTTGGGTGTCTCGGGCTCCGCTGGCGCGCCGCGGCGCGCTCGCCCGCCCGAAAACGCCCGTCTGCCATCACCCCTGAACCCCAGGCAGGCGCCTGGCGCCTGCCTGGGGTTCAGGGGTGATGGCAACACC
>JAIMBM010000261.1 GCA_023511475.1 Anaerolineae bacterium | reverse complement strand
ATCCCAGCCGCGACCGCACCCACGGCCGCATCTACCGCATTACCTGCGAGGGCAGGCCGCTCCTGAAGCCCGCCGCCATCGCCGGAGAACCGATCGAGAAACTGCTGGAGCTGCTCAAGGAGCCGGAAGACCGCGTCCGCTACCGTGCCCGCATCGAACTGGCGGGCCGCGACACCGATCTGGTCCTCGCCGCCGCGCGCCAATGGGTACAAGGTCTGGATAAAAACGATGCAGATTATCAGCATCACCTGCTGGAAGCGTTGTGGTTGCACCAGTCGCACAATGTCGTCAACGTGGAACTGCTGAAGCAGCTGCTCGCCGCGCCGGATTTCCGGGCACGGGCCGCTGCCACGCGCGTGCTCTGCTACTGGCGCGACCGCGTGCCTGAGGCGCTGAGCTTGCTCAAGCGACTGGCCGCCGATTCCCACCCGCGCGTCCGCCTGGAGGCTGTCCGCGCCGCCAGCTTCTTCCAGGTCCCCGAGGCCATCGAGGTCGAGCCGTTGGACGACAGCACCTCCGACACCAGACGGATGGTGTACGGGAAGACCTCCTCGGGAGGGATCACCGGGCGCAGGGCCATCTCGGCCAGGGCACCATGCCCGATCTCCCGGCGGCGCGGACCCCGCAGAGGACGCGCCTCGCCCGTGCTGTAGGGCGGAAAGTTGTAGTGGTGCATGAAGCGCTTGGTCTCCTGGGTCTGCAGGCCGTCGAGGCGCTGCTCATCGGCTGCCGTGCCCAGGGTGGCGATGTCGATGACCTGGGTCTCGCCGCGGGTAAAGAGGCCCGAGCCATGGGCGCGGGGCAGGAGCCCGACCTCGCAGCTGATCGGCCGGATCTCATCCGGGCGGCGCCCGTCGGCGCGGATGCCCTCCTCCAGTATCATGCGCCGCATCTCTGCCCGCAGATACTCGCTGTAAGCCGCCGCGAGAAGCCCGGGATCGAAGGTGTCCTGCAGCTCGGCGATCATCTGGTTGCGAATCTCGGCGAGCGCCTGCTCGCGCTCCTTCTTCCCAGGGATCTTGCCCAGAACGCTCCGCACGCGGTCCCGCACCGTCGCGCTGACCGCCTGCAGGATGGCGGGGTCCGCAGGGGAGACGATGATCGGAAACTTGGGTTTGCCGATCTCGGCCTGCATCTGCTGCTGGATGCGGATCACATCCTGCATGGCCTCGTGCCCGCGGACGAGCGCCTCGACCATCAGCTCCTCGGAGACCTCGTTGGCGCCCGCCTCGACCATGTTGATGGCGTCCGCTGTACCGGCAAGGCGCAGATCGAGGATGCTATCCTCCATCTGGCTGGCCGTGGGGTTCAGGATAAAGTTGCCATCGACATAGCCGACGCGGATGGCGCCGACGGGACCGTTGAAGGGGATATCCGAGATGGTCAGAGCTGCCGAAGCGGCGATAATGGAGAGGACATCCAGATAGTGCTCCTGGTCTGCCGAGAGGGCGGTCACGACAACCTGGACCTCGCGGTCGAGGCCCTTCGGCATCAGGGGGCGCAGGGGCCGGTCGGTCAGGCGGCACAGAAGAATGGCCGCCTCACTGGGGCGGCCCTCACGCTTGAAGAACCCTCCGGGGATCTTGCCGGCGGCGTATAGCCGCTCCTCATAGTCCACGGTGAGGGGTACGAACTCGTCCTCGGCCGTCTCGCCGCCGCGTAGCCGCGGCTCGTTGGAGGCAGTCGCCGTCGCCAGCACGATCGTATCGCCACATCGCACGGTCACGGCGCCGCCGGCCTGCCCGGCGAACTTGCCTGTCGAGATAGTCACCGGGGTCTCTCCGAGGTGGGCTGTATAGCTGTGTTCCACTGCTCGCTTCCTTTCCTGCAAGCGCAGATTGGGTGTTGGCGAGCGGTGGTCAGGGACTGGAGACCGAGCCGAAGCTCCGCCTGCTTCGGCTCGGTCCCCAATTCCTGTACCACCGCTCACCCTGGTAATGTGGGCGCCTGCTCTCGGGCGTCTTGTGTCAAGAAAACGAGTAGATGGCAGGTGCCCGGTCCATCTACTCGCGTCACTCCGCCCAGCCTGCTCCGCGCGGCGTCGCGGTGCCGGGCCGGCGGCGAAGATGTCACTACTTGCGGAGCCCCAGACGGGCCACGATCGCCCGGTAGCGAGCCTCGTCCTTCTGGCTGAGATACGCCAGGTGGCGCCGCCGCTGGCCGACCATCATGAGCAGCCCGCGCCGCGAGTGCTCATCGCCCTTGTGCGTCTTCAGATGCTCGGTCAGCCGGTTGATGCGCTTCGTCAAAAGGGCGATCTGGACCTCTGGAGACCCAGTGTCGGCCCCATGCATGCGGAACTCTTCAATGATTGCGTCCTTCTCGCTCTTGTCCAAGGACATACGTCTTTCCTCTCTTCGCTCCGGGCTCGCCCCTTCGATTGGTGCCGTGAGTATACCACAGGTTGACAGCGCCGACAAGTCGCAGATGGCACGGGCGTTTGACAAAACATGGACCTTCGCCTAAGCTAGCCCTGTCGCCGCTCTCCGTGGCTACGGGACGTAACGCCTTGGTCAGCATAGGAGCGCCAGGTTGGACCCGCGCCGCAGACCCAGCATCCGTCGCCTTGTGACTGCGTACTGCGTCCTGGCCGCCCTCCTACCGGTCCTGGCGCTGCTGCTGCTGACCCTCAGCGACTGGCTCTCCTACGGACCCGGGCAGGCCCCCCACCTGGCCTCGCCAGCGGCCTGCCTGACCTGGCTCCTCCGCGAGCGGTGGCCCTGGCTGCTGGCGCCCATCCTGTGTGCCGCTATCGTGCTGCTCTTCGGCCTGCGCCTCCGCCGGCAGATTGACCATGCCCTGCGCCGCCTGCAGGAGGACCTCTCCTCCCTTATTGAGAGGCAGCCCTCAGTACCCCTCCCTCGCCCAGAGCTCGCCGAGCTTGAGGCGATCTCGCAGCCGGTAAAGCAACTGGCCGCTTCGCGCGCCACGCTCGCCGGCGACCTCGAGCGCCTGACGCAACAGCTCGTCGACGTTCAGACCCATGCCATCCTGGGGCAGCTCGCCGTCGGTATCGCCCACGACCTGAACAACCCCCTGGCAACCATCCTGGGGCTGGCCAGCATCATCCAGACCTCGGACCCGGACCCCGTCACCCGCCGGGACATCGAGGTGATCCGCCGGCAGGCCGAGCTCAGCGGGCAGATCGTGCGCAGCCTGCTGAGCTTTGCCAGACGGCAGAAGGATACACGGGAGTGGGTCTCCATCAACGAGCTGGTGAGGCAGACCCTGGAGCTCGTGGCCTATGAGGCCAGGGTCAACCGAATCCGCTGTGAGACAGACCTGGCGCCCGACCTCCCGCTGACCTGGGGCGAGGCCTCGCCGCTGCAGCAGGTGCTCTTCAATCTCATCACCAACGCCATCCAGGCCATGGCCGCCCAAGGAAGGGGCAACCTGCGCATCGAGACCTGCTGGTCGCCGCCCGGCCCGGCGGGCATTCCGGGGCGCATCACCGTCCGCGTGATCGACGACGGGCCGGGCATCGCCGAGGATGTGCTTCCCAGGCTCTTTGAGCCCTACTTCACCACCCGGGCTTCGAGCGGCGGCCTGGGGCTGGGGCTCTCCATCGCCTCAGAGATCGTTCGACGCCACAACGGCCAGATCTGGGCCGAGAACAATCCCTCTGGCGGCGCCTGCTTCAGCTTCCAGCTGCCGGTAGCGCGCCAGCCAGAGAACGGCAGCGGCGACATCCCCCGCGAACGGTACCATCGCGTGCTCCTCGCCGATGGCGATCCCCAGCGGCAGACCCAGATCGCACAGATTCTCCGCCGCCATGGCTGCTCACTCACCCTGGCTGGCGACGGACTGCAGGCGCGCAGCCGCCTGGATGCAGGCCAGTTCGACCTTGTCGTGTGCCAACTCGACCTGGGCCGCCTGGACGGGCGCGAGCTCTATGCCTGGGCGCGCATCCACCGGCCCGAGCTGGCCGCACGCTTTGTGTTCGTCGTCGACGGCGACACCACCACTGAGGCCGAGGCCTTCCTGCACACCATCCGCGCCTGGGTTCTCGCCCCACCCTTCCACGAAGAGGCCCTGCTCGCAGCCCTGAACCAGGCCCTCTACCCGCCCTCGACGGGCGAGAGGTCTCACCCCGCTCGCTAGAAGCCGCACCAGGGCGAATCCCCTGCCTCCTGCACTCGACAGGCCAGGCGCTCCTCTCTTCTCACTCTGGCTGGCGCACATGCGTCGTCGGGAACTCTTGAGGGGCGGTTTTCGTCAGCAATGAGTGCCCACGCGAGCAGGCGCTGGCGGCCGCGTGCGGTTGCCAGCTGTGAGGGCGCGGGTAGCAGAGAAAAGAGAGGAGAATCTCGGTGATCAAGAGGCTCGCGTACGTTCTGTGGCTGCTTGCCACTCTGGGCCTGCCCGCGGCGTGCGCGCGGGTCGGGGCGACGCAGGGCGCGGATGGGCGCGTCCCCTTCCGCATGGACATCACGGATGTCGACGGGACTGCCATCATCAGTTGGGAGGGCTATACCGAGGGCTATCGCCCCGGCGCTACGGCGACTATGCGCGTCGCAGTCTGGAACCACACGAGCCGGCCCTGGAACAGCCGCATCTGCGTGCTGCTGCTGGAGCCCAGACCCTCCTCGGGGGCAGTCTTCCTCACCGAGCAAAGCTTTACGCTGGAATCAGGAGCCGGGTTCGAACGCCAGGTGACCATCGACCTGCCCGCCGGGCTCCGTTCCGGGACCCACGGCCTTGCCCTCGTGACCCATAAGCCTGCCGGTCCCTTCATACTCATCGTCCCGGTCCATGTCGGAGAGGGTCAGCGAGAGGCCTTCCATGGCGAGTGGCCACAAGAGGCGGCGCTGCAGGCCTGCCCGGCCTCGGCTGACGAGAAGCCCATTGCCGAGCGGCGCATCAGCGTGCGAGGCGTAGAGGTCAGCAGGACCAGCGTGGTCATCCGTGGCGAGAGCGACCTCCCCGCTGGAGCCTGTGTGAGCACCGAGCTGTGGGCCGACGGAACTCTACAGAGCTGGTGGCCGCTAGACGCCTGCGCGTCTATCGAGGAGGGGGCGTGGGAGCTCGTTGTCCCCGTGCCCGAAAGCGAGGCCCTGCGATCGGGCGTTCGGTACATGCTTCGCGCCTTCGAGAAAGGCGGGCCGAATATCGTCGCCACGTTTCCCTTCGACCTGGACCCGCCGCCAACGCCCGGCCTCTGATACGCCTCCGGGATGAGGCCACAACACCCTGATTGCCTTGACCGCCGCTGGGGCGGCAGGCAAGGGGGCGTCTTACGTTACGGAGGGGGTGTTCG
>JAIMBM010000260.1 GCA_023511475.1 Anaerolineae bacterium | reverse complement strand
GGGAGCCCGAGACACCCACAGAGGATGGGCTACCCCCGCTTTGCCCGCAGGGCAAAGCGGGGAATGCCCCGGGGTGGAGGCAGCGACCGCACGAGGGGCGCCCTACCACCTTTCAGGAGCGCTAGAGCAAGTGATAGGGGACGAGGACCTGAAAAGGCCAGACTCCAGCCCCACCATAGCCGAAAGCACCCCCTTCCCCGCCGCCGATGCGGCGGGGAAGGGGCCGGGGGATAGGATACTGTCTCGAGGTGGAACATGCTCGTAGTCAAGTTCGGCGGCACATCGGTGCGCGACGCAACATGCATGGCCCACGTCGCTGGCCTGATCGGCGACACGCGCCAGAGACATGGCCCCCTCGTCGTCGTCGTCTCAGCCATGGCGGGGGTCACCAACACTCTCTTCGCGCTGGCGCGGGCGGCTGCCTCCGGTCACGAGGAGCAGGCCCGTGGCATGCTGGAGGAACTGCTCGCCCGGCACCTGGCAACCGCCGGGGAGCTGCTGCGCACGTCCGAGGAGCTAGGGCAGGCGCAGCAGGCCATCCGGACCGTCATTGAGGAGCTCAGCCGCTATATCCGCTCCATCGCCCTCCTCGGCGAGGTCACGGTGCGCACCCTCGATCTGGTAGCCGGTGCCGGCGAGCGGCTATCCTGTGCGCTGGTCGCCGCTGCGCTGCGCGAGCGGGGCGTGCCGGCAGAGGCGGTATGGGCGACCGAGCTGATCGTCACCGACGCCCACTTTGGCGCGGCCGAGCCCGACCTGGAGCAGAGCCGCCTCCGCATCTGCGAGCGGCTGCGGCCACTGGTGGAGCGAGGGACGGTCCCGGTTGTGACCGGCTACATCGCGGCCACCCCCGATGGGGTGCCCACTACCCTCGGTCGCGGCGGCTCGGACTTTACCGCGGCCATCCTCGGCGCCTGCCTGGAGGCGAGCGAGGTCTGGATCTGGAGCGATGTCGACGGCATCCTCACCGCCGACCCCAACATTGTGCCCGAGGCACGGACTCTCGCCGAGCTCTCCTACGCCGACGCGGCAACGCTGGCGGCCTTTGGCGCCGAGGTGTTGCACCCCAAGACGGTCGCACCGCTCATGGAGCGGGGCATCCCTCTCCGCCTTCTGAACACCTTCCGCCCGGAGCACCCCGGCACACGGGTGGTCAGCCAGCCGCAGGCCGAGGGGCCGCGGCCGCCGGCGATCATCTCCACCCACGGCCTCAGCCTCCTCGGCATCGCCGGCAACGGCGCAGCCTGGACCCCGGAGGTCGCCGGCCGGGCGCTCTCCACCCTGGCCAAAGCGGGCGTGGAAGTGCTGATGTTCAGCCAGTCGTTCTCCGAGCGCACGCTGAGCCTCCTGGTTCGCCAGGCGGATCGCGAGGCTTCCCTCGCCGCCCTCGAGCGCGAGTTTGGCGACGACCTGCGTGCCGGGCGCCTGTCGAAAGTGGCGGCGCTGAGCCAGGTAGGTACGATCTCGGTCGTGGGCGCGCCGGGCGGGCATGGCGCCGGCATCGTGCCCAAGACCTTTGCCGCGCTTGGCCGGCTGAACACGCCTGTCGTCTCGGTCTCCCAGTCGGCGTCGGAGTATCACGTGTCCGTTGTCGTGCCGGAAGAGGAGGTGGATGCGACCGTGCGGTTCATCCACCGTGAGCTGGATGCACAGTAGCTGGCAGCTCTCCTGTGCGCTGGCGCTCGCTCTCGGGGAGGGATCATGCACCGCCAGAAACGCGTCTTTGTGGTACAGTACGGCCTCGGCCTGGTCGGCCGGGCGCTCCTGCGCCAGATGCTCGCCGGCGGCGAGCGCCTGCGTGAGCGCACCGGCCTCGAGGTCACGCACCTGGCCCTGGCCGATAGCCGCGGCCTGCTGGCCGATGGGCATGGCCTCTCTCCAGAGGTGCTCTCGCAGGCGCTGGCGGCCAAGGAGCGCGGAACCGATCTCGCCCATCAGCCGGGCGGTCAGCTACGAGGGGAAGACCTCTCCTTCCTGCCGACCGAGGCGGGGCCGGTTGTCGTCGTCGACGTAACCGCGGCCGACGGGATGGACTCCATCGCTCTCGAAGCGCTATCCCGTGGGTACGGCGTGGTGCTGGCCAACAAGCGGCCGCTGGCCGGGCCGCTGGCCACGTTCCGCCGCCTGACGGCCAGCCCCTTCTTGCGCTTTGAGGCGACCGTGGGGGCGGGCCTGCCCTGGATTGAGACGCTGCACCATCTGCTCGATACCGGCGACAGGGTCCTCCGCCTCGAGGCGGCGGTGAGCGGGACGATCGGCTATATCCTCGGGCAGCTCGAGGCCGGAGTCCGCTTCTCGGCGGCGGTGCGTGAGGCGTGCGCCCGCGGCTATGCCGAGCCCGATCCCCGCGACGACCTTGCCGCAGCGGACGTGCGTCGCAAGGCGCTCATCCTCGCGCGGATGCTCGGCCAGGCGCTGGAGTGGGATGATCTGCCCGCTGAGCCACTCTACCCCCGCGCGTGGGACACCCTGGACCTCCCCGCGTTCATGGACGAACTCCCGGCCCTCGACCGGCCCTACACCGAGCGCATATCTGCCGCGCTCGCCGTCGGGCAGACCCTGCGCTATGTGGTCGAGATCGGCGAGGACAGAGCCGGCTGCGGCCTGCACGAGGTGACCCGCGACAGCAGCCTCGGCGCCCTGCGCGGGCCGACCTGTCTCCTTACCATCTGGACCGAGCGGTACGCCTCGGACCCCCTCACCATCAGCGGACCGGGCGCCGGCGCCGAGGTCACCGCCGCCGGCGTCTATGCGGATATCATCGCACTGGGAAGGGAGCTATAGGACCATGGCCAAGATACCCGTTGCCATCCTCGGCGCAACCGGCGCCGTCGGACAGCGCTTCATCCAGTTGCTGGAGGGGCACCCCTGGTTCGAGGTAGCGGTCATCACTGCCTCCGAGCGCAACGAGGGCCGCCGGTACGGCGAGGCATGCCGCTGGGTGCTCGGGGGTGAGATCCCCTCGCGCGTGCGCGACATGATCCTGCGCCCGACTACCCCCGAGGCGGTGGACTGCCCCCTCGCCTTCTCAGCGCTGCCCTCCTCCGTTCCGGGTTCGGTGGAGGAAGACCTCGCCCGCAAAGGGGTCACCGTGTGCAGCAACGCCTCGACCCACCGCACTGACCCGGATGTGCCGATCCTCATCGCCGAGCTGAACCCGGACCATCTGGGCCTGCTCGAGGTGCAGCGGCGCCGCCGTGGCTGGCGCGGGTACCTGGTGACTGGCCCAAACTGCACGAGCGTCCCTGTCGCCGTGGTCCTGCGCGCTCTGGACCGGGCCTTTGGCGTGCGGCATGCCCACGTCGTCAGCCTGCAGGCGCTTTCGGGGGCGGGATATCCGGGCGTCCCCTCTCTCGACATCCTGGACAACGTTATCCCCTTCATTGCCCAGGAAGAGGCCAAGGTCGAGAGCGAGCCGCGCAAGATCCTGGGCCGTATCGAAGGGGAAAGCATCGCGCCAGCACCCTTTGCCATCAGCGCCCAGTGCAACCGGGTGCAGGTGCGGGATGGACACCTGGTCTGCCTCTCCATCGGCCTCGCCCGGCGGGCCGAGGTCTCGGAGGTGACCGAGGCTCTGCGCAGTTACCGGGGCGAGATCGCCGATCTGGACCTGCCGAGCGCCCCGCAGCCGCTGATCGTGGTGCGCGAGGAGCAGGATCGGCCCCAGCCCTGGCGCGACCGCGACGCCGGCGGCGGGATGGCCATCGTCGTGGGGCGTGTGCAGCCCTGTCCGGTGAACGACCTCAAGCTGGTGGCACTCTCGCACAACACCATCCGCGGCGCGGCCGGCGGGCTGATACTCATCGCCGAGCTGCTGCGGGCCAAGGGCTTGCTGGAGGTCGGGCGATGAGGCTCTACGGAAAGACGACCCTATCCGAGTTCCTCGGGGACAACGTCGTCTGGCGGAACCTGGAGCCGGCCGACCCGCGCCTCCCCGGGCTGAGTGCCGCCTGGCGCGAGATGGGGCTTGAGGGCCCCCGGGTGCCGCGCAAGGCCGAGCCTGGCTATGCCCGCGCTATCGTTCATCTCCTGTGGCAGGCACAGGCGCTCACTGCGCCGGGGACGGGGCTCTCGCGCCTGCTCTATGTGGGCGACACCCGCCTGCTCGATGGCACGGCCTACCAGAACATCCTTGAGGCGAGCGGCTGGCCGGGCCTCGCCTTCATCGCCACGGAAAAGCTCGCCGAGCCACCACGGATGACACGCGAGGGCAGCATCTTCGTGGCCAACCGCTGGGTGCTCCTTGGCGACTTCCTGAGAGAAGCCGAGAGGGCCGGCCTCCCGCTGGCCCCCGGGACGGCGCTGGTGCTGGACCTGGACAAGACCACCTTTGGCGCCCGCGGCCGCAACGATGGGGCCGTCGACCGGGCGCGGGTCGACGGCGTGCGCGAGACGGTCGCCGACCTCCTCGGCCCCGGCTTTGACCAGGCCGCCTTCGACCGGGCGTACGGCGAGCTGAACCAGCCCGCCTACCACGCCTTTACCGCCGACAATCAGGACTATCTCGCCTACATCTGCCTGGCGATTGGCGCGGGGATGATCGCCTTTGAAGAGCTGCTGCAGGAGGTGCAGGCGGGCCATCTGCGCGACTTTGCCGGCTTCCTGCAGGCGGTCGAGGCCCAGGCGGAGCGTGCCGAGCCCCGGCTGGCCGCGCTGCATCGGGACATCGCCGGGCGCGTCGCCGCCGGCGATCCAACCCCCTTCAAGGCCTTTCGGCGGCGCGAGTATCTGGCCACGGTCGCGCGGCTCGGGCAGCTCCCTGATGATGCTCCGCCGGAGGTGCGCCTGCGGGAGGAGATCTTGATCACCGAGGAGCTGCGGGAGGTCGCGCTGACCGCCCGCGAGCGGGGTGCGCTCCTCTTCGGCCTCTCCGACAAGCCGGACGAGGCCTCGACTCCGACGCCAGAGCAGGCCGCAGCGGGTATGCAGCCGCTGCACCGCGTGCCCACGCACGCCTTCGGGGAGAGCGTTTTCGGTTTGTAGCCTCGACGGGTATCCCCGATTGGGCGAAGCGGCGCGACTGTGCCGCTTGCCCTCAGGCCCACTCCTCCAAACGGGTTGAGGCGGAGAGCCCCCATTCGTCTGCGGAGGCCGGAGGCATTGCCCTTCGAAGCGGCCCCCCCCCGAGCCCCCCCCCCCCCCCCCCGGGGGGGGGGGTGCACGTGGGCGCGCCATAAAACTCGGGGGGGGGGGGGGGGCTGCCGGCCCCCCCCGCCAGGGAGGGCGCGAAGGGGGGCGAGAGGATGGCCGAAGCGGCCC
>JAIMBM010000026.1 GCA_023511475.1 Anaerolineae bacterium | reverse complement strand
GGGGTAGGGGTGGGGGTAGTCCGGAGTTGCGCCGCATCGCGGCTCCCGTTCGGCGTGTACCGAACCGCAGTGTGGGCGGCGGATAGTCGCCTCCAACAAGCACCGCAGGGCCGTCTCATACGTCCGTCGGGACGCTCTGCAACTCGGCCCATGGGTTATGCACAGGCGCCGCTGGGCCGGGGGAATGGGGCACTGCCCCGCGACCGCGCTGGTCGCGCCCATAGAGCAACCTGTGCGCCCCTGACCCCCGGCAACGCCGATGAGCCTGCCCCCAACCCGAACTACACCCTGCCGAAACACCACAGTTGACCATTTCGCCCTCCTGTGTGACAATGAGGCGAACGCCTCACTGAGCCAGACCAACCACCAAGGAGAGCCCCATGTCGCTGGAGACCTTTATTGCCGCCATGCCCAAGGCCGAGCTGCACGTGCATCTCGAGGGATCGGTCCGCCCCGCCACGCTGCTGGAGCTGGCCCGCCGCAACGGGGTGACCCTGCCGGCCGATGACGAGGCCGGCCTGAGGGCACTCTACCACTTTACGAGCTTTGAGCGCTTTATCGAGGTCTACTTCCTCATCAAGAGCGTGCTTCGCGGCCCCGAGGACTATGCCCTCATCGTCCGCGACCTGGGCGCCGAGATGGACCGGCAGAACATCCGCTACGCCGAGGTCACCTGGACGCCGCAGCTGGCCGAGATGCAGGGGCTGACCTATGAGCAGGCACTGGACGGGGTCGAGGCCGGGCGGGAGGAGGCCCGCCGCCTGTGGGGCGTGGAGATGCGCTGGCTGCCCGACATCGCCCGCGACTATGGCCCCGAGGCAGGCGAAAAGGTCGCCGCGCAGGCCATCGCCGGGCTCGGACGCGGCGTGATCGGCCTCGGCCTCGGCGGCTCGGAGCACCGCTTTCCTCCGGAGCTGTTCGAGGCGGCCTTTGCGCGGGCCCGGGCGGCAGGGCTGCGCAGCTACCCCCATGCCGGCGAGCTGGCCGGACCCGAGTCGGTCTGGAGCGCCCTGCGCTTGCTCGGCGCCGACCGGATCGGCCACGGCGTCCGCGCCATCGAGGACCCGGAGCTGGTCGCTTACCTCCGCGACCGGCAGATCACGCTGGACGTCTGCCCGACCAGCAACATCTGCCTGCACCTCTACCCCGACTATGCGGGGCATCCTCTGCGCCGCCTCTACGATGCCGGCGTGCCGGTCACGATCAACACCGATGATCCGCCGCTCTTCAACACCGACCTGGTGAACGAGTATCGCGTCGCGGCCCATCACTTTGGCTTCGGGGCGGACGACCTGTGCCGCCTCAGCCTCAACGCCGTGCGCGGGTCCTTCCTGCCCGAGGCGGACAAGGCCCGCCTTGCAGGCGAGTTCGAGGCCGAGTTCGAGCGCCTCAAGCCGCGGCACCTGTAACCGGCTCGCCCTCGCATGGGTTCAGAGTCGGACAGGCGTTGTCCGGCGGCTCCACTGCAGGGGGCGGAGCGATGCGGCGCCCGCTGCCATCGGGCGGCCCATCGGTCCTGGCCGCGTTTGGCTTGGGCCCCGCTCGGGCCTACAATCCCCTCAGGCGGCTTTGCCGGTCAAAGGAGGTTGCCATGAAGTTCTCCACCGTCGACCTCTCCGCGCTCGTCGACCTGAGCCTCGAAGGCCTTGCTCCCCCCTGGCACCCGGGCGTGGCCGAGAACCTGGCCTCTATGCCCGCAGGGCCGCAGAGCTTTTGGGGGATTCCCTTCGCGCTGGCGCCGGCAGAGGGGCCGCGCTGGCTTGCCCTCTCCCAGAGGCCGGTGACCGTGCCCCTTCGGGGCCGTGCGAGCTATATCGTGGTCGCCCATTTTGCCAATGTGCCACCGGATGGGGGGCCGGGCCTGCCGGGCGAGGTGCTGGCCAGCTACGTCCTCGCCTACGCCGATGGCGCCGAGCACGCCGTGCCGATCCGGCGGCGCTTTGAGGTCTCGCAGCTCTGGTGCGGGTGGGGCCAACTCCCCTTCGCTGCCCGTCCGCACACCAAGGATGCACCCCTGGAGTGGCGCGGCCCCCACGAGCGCGGCTTGTGGGGCGTGAACCAGACGTCCGTCCGGGCTGCGAACTCGGGTGGCCCGGCCTACTGGCTCTATGCCCTCCCCAACCCCGAGCCGCAGCGCGAGCTGGCCGCCCTGCGTCTCGAGCCCACGGGCGCCGACCTCCTCGCCGTTGCCGGGATCACCCTCTACCACGGCCGGGCGCATCCGCTCCAGCATCGGCGGCTGCAGGCGCTGCGCGTGATGTTGCCCCCGGAGGAGGCAGTGCAACCCGACAACCTGCGGGCGGAAGTGGACCTCGGCGTCATCGCCCGGCAGTACGCCGTGCCGGCCTTTGATGGGGAGCGCTGGCTTGCGGCCGAGCTGCAGGGCTGGGGGGAGGAGCCTCCGGCGCCCGGACCCACGCCCGACCTGCGCGTGGAGGTCTCGGCCAGCCCCGAGGCCACCCTCACCATAGGCCAGCATGTGGTGGACCTCGGACCGGTCTACGAGACGGGCGCCGGCACCAGCCGCGATGGCGCCGTCAGGGTCGAGCTCCTGGACCGGGAGCGCACCTGGGTGCACGTGACGGTTGAGGACGCCACGACCGGCCGCCCCACGCCCGTTCGCGTGCACTTTCGTACCCCCGACGGTCGATATCTGCCGCCCTACGGGCACCGGCGGGAGGTCAACTTTCACTGGTTCCAGGACTATGGGGCCGATCTCAAGCTCGGCTCCACGGACTATGCCTATGTCGACGGCCGCTTTCAGATCGAGCTGCCCGCCGGCGAGGTCTATGTCGAGGTCGCCAAGGGCTTTGAGTACCGCCCGCTGCGCCAGCGCCTGGAGATCAAGCCCGGGCAGCGGGAGCTGCGCCTCTCGCTGGAGCGCCCCTTCGACCTGCGGAGCAAGGGCTGGGTCACGGCCGACACGCACGTCCACTTTATCTCCCCGCAAACGGCCTGGCTCGAGGCTCAGGCCGAGGGGGTCAACCTGGTCAACCTCCTCGCCTCGCAGTGGGGCGATCTCTTCACCAACGTCGGCGACCTGACCGGCGACCGCTCGGGCGTCTCCACCTCCGACACCATCGTATGGGTCGGCACCGAAAACCGCCAGCACATCATGGGGCATATGAGCCTCTTGGGCGTGCGCGGGCAGCCCATCTTCCCCATGACTACCGGCGGGCCCGACGAGAGCTATATCGGCGATCCCCTCGAATCCTCGCTCGCCGAGTGGGCCGACCGCTGCCGGGCGCAGGAAGGGGTGGTGGTCATCCCCCACTTCCCGAATCCGTATCTAGAAGTGGCCGCGGACATTATCCTCGGCAAGGTCGACGGGGTGGAGATCCGCTACTTCTCGCCCGAGCTCGACAACTACAATATGCGAGAATGGTACCGCTTCCTCAACCTCGGCTACCGGGTTGCTGCGGTCGGCGGCACCGACAAGATGCAGGCGGGGATGCCGCTTGGCGGCGTCCGCACCTACGCCTACCTTGGCGATGAAGAGTTTACCTTTGCCAACTGGGCGCGCGCCGTGCGGGCCGGGCGCACCTTTACGACCAGCGGTCCCCTGATCGGCCTGAGCGTCGAGGGCCACATGCCCGGCGACGAGATCCAGCTCCCGGCCGGCGGTGGCACCCTCGAGGTCGAGGCCTGGGCCGAATCGCTCCAGCCCATCCATGAGCTGCAGATCGTGGCCAACGGCCGCGTCGTGGAGCAGGCATCGGCCCAGGAGGGCTCGGGGCGGCTGCACCTGCGCACCAAGGTGCGCCTCCCCGGCAGCGGCTGGCTGGCGGCCCGCTGCGTGAGCAAGCTGGTGGTGTGGCACATCTGGCCCATCCAGGTGGCCGCGCATACCTCGCCGGTGTACGTCGTGGCCCGGGGTGCGGAGCTCTTCAGCCCTTCGGACGCGACCTACATGCTCACGCTGCTCGACGGCGGTCTGACCTACCTGGATACGCTCTCCATCCCTGCGAGTGCCACAAAGCAGGAGGAGATCAAGGCCGTCTTCCGCCGCGCCCAGGCCGAGCTGCACGCGCGGCTGCACCGGCATGGCATCGCTCACTGACCATCACCGTTTACAGACCGCAACCGAAGAGGAGCCCTATGTCCGCGAGATCAGCCGTCTTCATGCGCCTGCGGGACGCCATCGAGGCCTTCCCGGTCATCGACTGTCACGAGCACACCATCGGGCCGAGGGGTGCGCCGGAGAACCGGGAGCCCGTGGCCTGCCTGATGGCGGGGTACGTCATCAGCGACCTCCTGGCCGTGGTCTACCCCGGCTTGGCGGGGGCCCGGCCGGACCTTGAGACGTACCTCCTCGACCAGAGTGTGTCGACAGAGGAAAAGTGGCCGCTCCTCGAGCGCCTCTGGCGGCAGATGGAGCACACCGCCTATGCCCGGGTCACCAAGCGGATCCTCAGGGAGGTCTACGGCGAGGCGGAGCTGTCGCTTGCAGCCCTGCAGCGCATCCGCGGGCGCCTGCTGAACCTGCGCGACCCGGCCGTCTACCGGAGCGTCCTCGACCGCGCGGGCATCCGCTGCCGGCTGGTCGACATCTGGCCCGATATGAAGGCCTTCATCTCGGGCAGGCAAGAGCTCTACGAGCGCGACCGGCTGCTCATCTCCCTGCCCGCGTTCCACGCCGTGCGCACCTGGCAGAACGTGTGGGACCTGGCGCAGGTCGTAGACCGCAGCGTCACCAGCCTCGACCAGTACCTCGAGGTGTGCTTCGAGATCATCCGGCGGATGAAGGAGCGGGGAGCCATCGGGCTGAAGGACCAGTCGGCCTACAGCCGCACTCTGGCCTACGACAACCCGCCGCGGGCCGACGCCGAGCGGCTCTTCAACGCCATGATGGCTGATCCGCGGAGTGCGCTGGGCTGGCCCGAGGCCAAGCCACTGGACGACTGGCTCTGCCACCGTTTGCTGGAGATGGCCCGCGAGCTCGACCTGCCCGTCCAGCTTCACACCGGGCACATGGCCGGCATCCGCAACGAGATTGCCAAGACGAACGCCGTGCTGCTGACACCGGTCCTCGAGCTGCACCGGGACGTGCGCTTTGACCTCTTTCACGGAAACTGGCCCTACATGGGCGAGTACCTGTATCTGGGCAAGAACTATCCCAACGTGCGCCTCGACCTCTGCTGGCTGCACATCATCGACCCGGTGTACGCCCGGAACCTCCTGCGGGAGGGCCTCGGCGCCGTGCCCCACGCCAAGTTCCACGCCTTTGGCGGGGACTATGGGGATGACATCCTCCACGCCGCGGCGCACCTCGCCATCGCGCGGGATGTGGTTGCGGCGGCTCTGGCCGATCAGGTGGAGGAGGGCTGGATCGAGGAGGGTGAGGCCCTGCGCATCGCCGCCGACTGGCTGTTCAACAACCCTAACGAGTTCTTCAGGTTGGGATTCGAGCGGTTTGAGCCGTAGGGAGGGGGCCGCGCGGGACGGTGCCCCATGCCTTGTCGAGTGTGGCCCCCTCACCGGGCGAGTGCAGGGGACGTCTCCCTGTGCAAGAGGGAACGTAGTAGTTGGGGGTCGGGCCCGGCATACGCGGCCTGGCCCGACCCTCAGGGAGATGATCCCGCCATCAGCGGGAACGCACACGCATGCGAAAGGATACTCGGTTGTCAGTCACGCGCCCCCAAGGCCGCCGCGCCCTGTGGGCCTCATTCCCCCTGCTGGCGTCGGCCGCCTGGGGCGTGATGTACGTGGTTAGCAAGCAGTCGTTCGCTCAGGTCCCGCCGATCACCCTCTGCCTGATCCGCATTCTGCTGGGGGGCGGGGCACTGGCCGCGCTCTCGCTGGCCCGTGGCGAGCCTCTGCCGAAGGCGGCGGATCGGCGTGGCCTTCTCGGCCTGGGGCTGATCGTAGCCGTGGCCCTGGGGACTCAGTACCTGGGCACCGACCTGGCGACGGCCTCGCAGGCCGCGCTGATCACCACGCTGACCCCGGCCTTCACCCTGCTCCTGGCCTGGGTGGTTGGCGGGGAGCGCCTGGCGGCGCGTACTGTGCTGGGGAGCGCAGCGGCCCTGGCGGGGGTGCTGTTGATCATAGCGCCGCAGCTGGAAGGGCTGGCCGGGGGCTCCTGGCGCGCGGCCGCCGGCAGCCTCCTGCTCCTCGGGGCGTCCTTCGCCTGGGGTCTGTACACCGTGGCCGGCAAGCCGCTGGTGCGCCGCCTGGGGGCCCTCTATACCACCACCTACAGCACCCTGGCCAGCGCCCCCTTCTTCGCCCTGCTCATCCCCCTCGAGCTGCGGGCTCGCCCCATGGGTTCCGTCACCCCGGGGCTTGCCGCGGCCGTGCTCTACCTCAGCTTTGGGGCGACCGCCCTGGCCTGGTATCTCTGGAACAAGGGGATCGAGTACGCGGATGCCAGCCTGGTGGCCATCTTTTTCTTTGCGCAGCCGGTTGTTGGGGCGCTTCTGGGGTGGCTGGTGCTGCACGAGGCCCTGGGCTGGCGCTTTGTGGTCGGGGGGCTGGTGGTGGCAGCGGGCATAGTTTATGTCTCGTGGCCGGAGCGAGCGGGCGGAGGCTCCGCCCGCCCATAGCGGCCCCTCCATGGGGCAGGCGTGGCGGGACTGCAAGATTGGCCCCCCTCACCCCTGCCCCGCTCCCCCGCGCGTTCAGGGCCGGACAGGCGCGCCCCGGCTGCCGAGGGTAGGGCGGAACGAGTGCGGCAGCGTGCGGGCCCAGCCCCCGAAGGGGGCTTTGCCCTTTTCAGCCCGAGGCTTCAGCCTCGGGCACGAGGCGGCCGACACGCCCGACACGCCCGCAGCACCGCGCGGGGCTGAAAGCCCCGCGCTGAAGAGCGGCGAAGCCCCTTCGGGGCTGGGTCCAGGATGGGATAGACGCTATCCGACGGCCCGCTCGCAGGGGTGGGAGCGCTGCAGTGGCTGATCGCATCCCACCTGGCCGTTCGCGGGCCTCTATGCCGATGGCTCCCGCCTCGCACGTGACCGCCTGTCGGCCCCTGAACCCCCGGCGCCGCGGGAGCCGGATGAATTGCTCGTGGCGGGTTTTCGCCGCGGGCGCCGCCCAGTCGTAAGGCCAGACTCCCTCTGGACGCCCGTCCTGCCTGCACACGGGAGCATCAGCTGGGCTGATCCCCCACCAGCCTCTCAAAAGCGTCCTCAGCCAGGTGATCGAGCCGGTCGACGACGACGTCGGCCCCGCGGAGCTCTTCGGCCGGATGGGTGGTAGTGACGGCGATCGAGCGCATGCCCGCCCGCCGGGCCGCCTCGATGCCCACGGTGCCATCCTCGATGACCACGCAGCGCTCCGGAGGGACGCCAAGGGCTGCCGCGGCCTGGAGAAAGATGCCCGGGTCCGGCTTGGAGAGGGGCAATCGGCCGCCGCTCAGGACGGCGTCGAACTCTGGCCAGAGCTCCAGCTCATTGAGGATGGCAGCGATGTTGGCCATCGGCGCGGACGAGGCCACGGCCTGTCGCCAGCCTTCTCGGGATAGCCGGGCAAGCCACTCGCGGACCCCCGGCAGAGCCTGCACCCGCCCACGCACCAACTCCCGATACCGGGCCTCCTTGCGGGAGCCGATCTCAGCAACCTGCTCCTCGCTCAGGCGATCGCCAAAGATGGCCCGCAGAAGGTTGCGGTTGTTCATGCCAAAGGTCTGCTCGAACTGCTCGCGGCCCATGATGAGGCCATAGTCCTGGAGCACCTCGACCCAGGACTGGTAGTGCAGGTCGGCGCTCTCGAGGAGCACGCCGTCCATATCCCAGATGACGGCTCGCGGTGTTGAGGGCAAGGTGTCCTCCGATTGGTCTTGGGCTCCGCCCGCCGGGCGGGCCATGGCATGTATCGGGTATGTCAGCGAAGCTGGCTGCCCGCCCTATCCCCGGGCTCGCCATCAGCCCGTGGGCTCGCCGGGTGCGGGGACCGGGGCTTCAACGGCCTGCCGGTCGGGCTTTTTGTGGACGACGTATATGGTGACCGGGTCCGATTTGGTCTGGTTCCCGGCGGCGTCAAAGGCTACCACGTACAAGGTATGGATCTCGCGGTACTCCTGGGCACCGGCGCTCGATACCCAGGATGCCCCCCATCCATCGGGGAAGACCACTGCCACCCCTTCGGGATAGCGGACGATGACGGTGCGGCTGATCGCCTCGCCGGCACCGACCTCGCGGATGTACTCGGTCCTGTCCGGATAGCTGTTGCGGCGCCAGGTTACCGGCTGGCCGTCCTCAACCGTGAGCAGCTCGCCGCCGGGGATATCGGGGACGGGCGGCACGATGGAGCGGGCCGCATCCTTCATCACCAGGATCCAGGGCAGGCTGTAGGGTGCCACGCGGCTCTCGCCGACCTTCTGGCTGTCCACAAAGAACTCGACGCGGTCCATGGCCATGTTGTCGGTAGCCCAGACCTGGATGTTGACATAGTCGTCGTACTCTTTGATGTAGAACTGGCCGTCTGTGGGATTGATGATGGTGAGCTCCGGTGGGGTGTTATCCACCGTCACTGGCACGGTCACGCGGCGCTCCTGATCGCCGCGCACCGTCAGCCGCAGCGTGTAGAGGCCGCTGAGGCCCGTTGCGTCCCACACCTCGAGCACCTGGTTATCGACCCAGTTATAGTGCGTCCCCCCGATGGGGAACCACTGCGCCGGGTCGAGCCCTTCCCCGTACTCGAGCTGATACTCTCGGAACCCTGAGACCCGCGCGTTGCCGGTGATCTGCACGAGGCCGTGTACCGGCTGGTAGATGCCGGGGTAGGTGATGGAGGCATCCGCAGCGCGCAGGTTCGGGCCGTGCACGTCGCAATAGGTCGTCGGGGCGTGAGGCTGGTCCGTAGCCCGGAGCCAGTCCTCGACCTCGGGCGGATAGATGGCAAAGACCTGCCGCTCGACCTCCTCGGGCGGGCAGTAGGGAGTCGCCAGCCTGCCTGACGCCCGGCAGATGGCGAACTCTTTGTGGAGGTCATCGCGCCTGGTCGGCTCCCGACCGGCAATGAAGGGCTCTTTCGCCGTCGCACGCGTGTACGGCCCCGGCAGCAGCCCGGACTCAGCGTCGACCGTGACCCACACGATGCCAGGCGGCTCGACAAAATCGACCACGGGCAGGTCCTTATGGCCGTACTCCATGAGGTCATGCCAGATAGGCGCGGCACCGCGGCTACCCCACATCGATTGCATCGGCGTATAGTCGCTGTTGCCCACCCACACCCCGATGGCAAGCTGCGGCGTGTAGCCAACCGTCCAGGCATCGACATAGTTGTTGGTCGTGCCGGTCTTGGCGGCGGCGGGCCGGCTCAGCTTCAGGGCGTTCTCAACGCCAAAGGCCGGTGCGCGCGCCGCATTGTCCGACAGGATGTTTGTGATCAGATAGGCGACCTGCGGGCTCAGCACCTCTTTCAGCGTGGGGCCCCTGAACTCGTCGATCACGTTGCCGCGGCTGTCGGTCACCTTCAGGACGCTCACCGGATCGAGCTCCCGGAAGCCCGGCTCGCGCCTCTCCGGGGGGACCGGCGTGCCCGCCATCACGCCGCCGTTGGCAAAGACGCTGAAGGCGAAGGTGTGGTCCAGCAGGGTGACCTCGCCGCCGCCGAGCGTCAGGCTCAGGCCGAGACGGGAGCGATCCCGCAGGGTAGTGATGCCCATGCGGTGCGCCATCTCCACGGCACTGTCGATGCCGATCTGGTTGAGGACGCTGACTGCGGGGATGTTGTACGAGCAGGCCAGTGCCCTGCGCAGCGACATCGGCCCGTGGTACTTGCGGTCAAAGTTCTCGGGCACGTAGGGCGCGGCGCCCTCGACCGGGAAGGAGGTGCGCACATCGTACACGAGCGTCGCGGGCGCGTAGCCCTGCTCGAAGGCTGCCGCGTAGGTGTACGGCTTGAAGGATGAGCCCGGCTGCCGGGGCCACACGGCCATGTTCACCTGCCCGTCGATGGACTCGTCGTGAAAGTCAACCGAGCCGACCATGGCCAGTATCTCGCCCGTCGCAGGGCGGATGATCACCGCAGCAGCGTTGCGGGCGTTGCAGCTCGGCTCCCACTTCTCGACATGCTCGCGGACAATGCGCTCGGCCTCCTTCTGGAGGTCGAGGTCGAGGGTGGTGATCACCCGGAGCCCCCCGCCATAGAGCGCCCGCCTGCCGTATCGCTGCTCCAGCAGGGGAAGGAGGTACGTCACAAAGTGCGGCGCCTCCATCTGGACCTTTTCCTGGGGTTTGGGCTGGCCGAGCGGCGCACGCGCTGCAGCATCGGCCTCCGCCTGGGTGAGGTACCCCTCTCGGACCATTGCCTGCAGTGCCAGCAGCTGGCGCTGCTTGGCAGCCTCCGGGTCATCGAGGGGGTTCTTGGCCGGGTACTGGGGAATGGCGGCCAGCATGGCCGCCTCGGCGAGGGTCAGGTCTTTGGCATGCTTGCCGAAGTAGAGCTTGGCAGCCGCCTCAACGCCATAGGCCAGGCGGCCAAAGTGGACCGTGTTCAGGTACCACTCCAGGATGCGGTCCCTCCCCTCCGGCCCGGGGTACCGGCGGGTCAGCTCGTAGGA
Organism: Anaerolineae bacterium; assembly: GCA_023511475.1. GTDB lineage: Bacteria > Chloroflexota > Anaerolineae > SpSt-313 > SpSt-313 > SpSt-313. The sequence continues at coordinate 3,459 of JAIMBM010000026.1, read as the reverse complement.
GAGGATCGCCTCCTTGATCTTGCGCTCATAGCTGATGGAAAAGCGCTCCTCCGGGTCCATCGCCACGTTGCGCACGAGTTGGGCCGTGATCGAGCTGCCACCCTGGACGGGCAGGCCCCGGATGTTGTTCCAGGCGGCGCGCAGGAGGCCCTCGACGTTGATCCCTGCAGGGTTTGTGTAGAAGGTTTTGTCCTCGAGAGCAACGATGGCGTTGCGCATGTGCTCGGGGATCTCGCTGAAGGGCACCCAGATGCGGTCGCCGCCCTGGGGGTCGATGACCTCGTAGAGGAGGTGGCGACCGGTGCGGTCGTAGATGCGGGTCGTTTCAAAGTTGCTGAGCGCCAGCCGCTCGAACTGCTCAGCGGTCGGCAGGTCCCTGGCAAAGTACTGATATCCCGCCACCAGGGCCGCCGCACCGGCCGTTGCCACGGCGCCGATGGCGCCGAGGATGAGCGCCAGCGCCGAGAGGAGCAGGGCTATCCAGGGCGAGGTGCGGCGGGCACCCCGCTCCCGGAGCCTGCGGCGGATCACGACGGACGGGGCCATATTGATGCTCCTTAGCGGAAACACAGAGCGCCGCAGCGGGGTGAGGGTCTGGCGCGCCAGACCCTCCTACTGCTCGCTATCCCCGCGCCTGACCTGCGCTGTGCCGGTGGCCGGCTTGTGCACGTCGCAGTAGCGCGTCGGCGGCTGTGGGTCCACAGCACTGCGCACAAAGCTGCCGTTCTGCGTTGGATAGACCTCGAAGGTCTTGTGCTCCACTTCGTTGGGCGGACAGTTCTCCGTCGCCAGTTTACCCGAAGCCCGGCAGATGGCAAATTCCTTGCGGACCTTCTGCGAGCTGACCGGCTCCATACCGGCGATAAAGACCTCCCGCACGCCTTTTCCCTTGGCAAGGGCACCGGTCGCTGGGTCGACCTCGACCCACTTGATCCCGGCCGGCTCGGCAAAGTCAACGGGCGGCAGGGACTTCCAGGCGGTCTCCATGATGCTGCGCCAGATGGGAGCGGCAGCGATAGCCCCGTACCAGGTGCCCATGGGCTGACGGTCCGCATTGCCAACCCACACGCCAACGGCGAACTGAGGGTTGTAGCCCACAGTCCAGCAGTCCCAACTCTCGTTGGTGGTGCCGGTCTTGGCGGCTGCCGGTCGGCTTGCCACCAGGGCGCTATACGGCCCGAAGGCAGGAGTCCGCGCCGCGTTGTCGGAAAGGACGCTGGTTACCATGTAGGCTACCTGTGGGCTTATGACCTGCCTGACCTCCGGCTCAAGGAACTCTTCCAGCACGCGGCCGCGGCCATCGGTCACCCGCAGGACGCAGACCGGGTCCAGCTCGCGGAAGCCGGGCTCGCGCCGCTGCGGCGGCACCGGCACGCCAGCCATCCTTCCCTGGTTCGCAAAGACGCTAAAGCCGTAGGTGTGGTCGACCAGCCGGATCTCGCACGAGCCCAGGGTCACGGCGAGCCCGATGCGGGAGGGATCGCGGATGGTGGTGATGCCCATGCGATGGGCCATCTCCACCGCGCTATCGATGCCGATGCGGTTCAGCAGGATCACGGCCGGGATGTTGTAGGAGCAGCCCAGCGCCCGGCGCAGGGGCATCCGGCCATGGTAGCCGCCGTCAAAGTTCACCGGCACGTAGGGCGCCGCTCCCGGGATCGGGAAGGCAGTGCGTCGGTCTTCGATCACTGAGGAAGGGGCATAGCCTTGCTCAAAGGCTGCAGCGTAGGTATACGGCTTGAAGGACGAGCCCGGCTGCCGCGGCTCGTAGGCCATGTTGACTTCGCCATCGATCGACTCGTCGAAATAGTCTACGCTGCCGACCATGGCCAGGATCTCGCCGGTCGACGGTCGGATGACCACCGCCGCAGCGTTGCGGGCGTTCGAGCTCGCTGGCCAGCCCCGCACCGTCCTGGTAACAATCTCCTGGACCTTGTTCTGGAGGTCATAGTCCAGCGAGGTGATCACGCGCAGGCCGCCGCCATACACCTTGCTCCTGCCATAGCGCTCCTCCATGACCTTCAGGAGGTACATGACAAAGTGCGGCGCCTCGATCTGCAGTCGCTCGGGAACCTGCGGTTGGGTGTAGCCCTCCTGCTTGGCGGCCTCGGCCTCCTCCGGCGTGATATAGCCCTCGGCGACCATGGAATCGAGCACGATGGCGCGGCGGCTGAGCGCGACCTCGAGGTTATCGATCGGGTTCTGTGCAGGGTACTGCGGGATGGCTGCCAGCATGGCCGCCTCGCCCAGGGTGAGGTCCTTCGCGTGCTTGTTGTAGTAGACCTTGGCCGCTGCCTCGACGCCGTAGGCGCGGTTCCCGTAGTAGACCGTGTTCAGGTACCACTCCAGGATTCGGTCCCGGCCCTCCTTGCCCGGGTAGCGTCGCGTCAGCTCATAGCAGAGGATGGCCTCTTTGATCTTGCGCTCGTAGGTGATCGAGTAGCGCTCCTCCGGGGTCATGGCCACATTGCGGACGAGCTGGGCCGTGATCGAGCTCCCGCCCTGGATGGGCAATCCGCGGATGTTGTTCCAGGCGGCGCGCAGTATCCCCTCGATGTTGATCCCGCCGGGATTGGTGTAGAAGGTCTTGTCCTCTATGGCGATGGTCGCGTTCTGCATGTGCAGGGGGATATCACGAAGGGGGATGATCGTGCGATCACCCCCCTTGGGGTTCTGGACCTCGTACAGCAGGTGCTGGCCGGTCCGGTCGTAGATTTTGGTGGTCTCAAAGCTCGTCAGGGTGAGCTCTTCGATCTGCTCGGGGCTGGGCAGGTCCTTGGCGAAGTGATTGTAAGCACTCAGCAAGGCCAGTGCGCCGGCTGTCGTCAGGGCTCCAACTGTGGTTGCCAGGATGATGAGCCCGGCAACCACCAGTTGGAGCCATCGTGCGGGTTTCCTCTTGTCTGGGCCATCGTGCCGCCGGCGCAGCCGGCTGCGCAAGATGGGCGAGCCCATTCGCTACTCCTCAATGGTAGCTGTTTCCTCCGCGGGCTCGGTCTCCTCTTCCTCCTCGTCGCCCACGCCGGCAGGCAGGGCGCCGAACAGCGACGCTACATCCAGGGGCGCACGCCGGGCGTCGAACCCTGGCCCGGCGGAGGGCGGCCTGTTCTCCCCGTTGCCGCCCGCGAAGCGGCTTCGGCCAAAGCCCGTGCCCGCAGGAATCAGCTTACCGATGATCACGCTCTCTTTGAGGCCGTGCAGGTTGTCCCGACGTCCTTCGATGGCCGCATTGGCCAGCACGCTGATGGTGTGCTGGAAGGATGCGGCCGCAAGGAACGAGTCGGTGCTCAGAGCGGCCTTGGTGATACCCAGCAGGATCGGCGTGGCCGTTGCCGGTGTGCCGCCGTCAGCGACGATCCGGTTGTTCAGCTCCTCAAAGTCCAGCCGGTCCACGATCTCACCGGGCAGGAGCGGCGTGTCACCGATGGTGCGCACCGCCGCTCCTGCCCGGTGAGATCG
>JAIMBM010000259.1 GCA_023511475.1 Anaerolineae bacterium | reverse complement strand
CCGCCCTGTTGCGCCCGGCGCGGCGGACAGCCGGACCCAGTCTCCGGTCCGATAGCGGATCATAGGGTACGCCCTGCTGTGAAAGCCGGTCGCCACGACCTCAGCCTCCCCCTCGCTGACAGGCTGACCGTCGCGTCCGATGAACTCTACCAGGCCATACTCCTGGATGACATGGTAGCCCTGCAGGGCCTCGCACTGCTGCATGAGGGCAAGCCGCTCGGCGTGCCCATAGCTATCGACCACCTTGCAGCGAAAGGCGGCCGCGATCTCCTCGCGCTGGTAGCCGTAGAGCTTTTCCGAGTTGGTGAATATGACCTCGAGGGAGGGGCAGTCTGCCTCAGGGCCGGACCGGTTGATGAGGCGGGCGAACGCATAGATCAGCGTCGGATACCCGCGCATGGCCTTGGGACCGAAGCGCCGGATGACATCCAGGTACTCTGCGACTTTATCGGGCGTGATCACGGGATTGTGCAGGACTAGCGTTCTGGTCGAGGGCTCATACTGGAACCGGTCCCCCGCCCGCAACACCCCGGTGATGTAGATACTGCGATCTCCCCTGTGGTAGCCGTGCCATGCCCACATGCGCTCGAAGAATGCGCGCTCTATGGCCGCGCTCCTCCCCGGCTCCCGCCAGAAGTGCAGTGGGGCGCCAGAGGTGCCGCTGGTGCGGGCTGTCTCGAGGTCACGCCGCCGGTGGGCCTTGCTGAGGAAATCCTCCCTGCGACCTTTGATCACCTGCTTCGTCAGCAGGGGCAACCTGCCCAGTGACCGTGCGTCCTTGATGTCCTCAGGGCTCAGGTCGCACTGATCGAAAAGCTCCCGATAGTAGGGGACGTTCTCGTAGGCGTGCCTCAGTAGCCCGGCAAGCTCGGCATTCTGGTACGCCTCGAGCTCCCCTGCCTCCCACCACTGAGAGGCCTGCAGCAGCTCCGACATCTCGAAGTAGGCCCTATCCATCCGGTAGCGAAGGGGGATCATGGAGTACGCGTAGCGAACGGCCAGAACCAATGGCCGGGGCACATACATCATCCAGGGCCGCACTCTATCCAGCACGTCGCCTCCTCACTCACCGGTGGACTCGATTGGCACGCGCCTGCTCTTGACCGATCCCGTCCGGCACGAGCCGAACCCGCGGCCGGCCCGGCGGGCCCGGCATGCGTATGAGGCTCCCTTCCAGAACTCCTCGCCCCAGAACCGGCCCTCGAGTACACCTCAACGGCCGCTTCCCAACAGGCGGTGCTGAGCTTCTGGCGTCGCCAGCCTGCCTTTGAGGGCGCATCGGCTGTCGATCACCACGGGGCGCCGCATGAGCCGCAGGTCCTCGGGGCTCAGCGTGCGGAACTCGGCGTGGTCGGTGAGGATGACGGCGCAATCCGCCCGAGGCAGCGCCTCAGAGACCGGCAGCAACCGCCCGTAGGCCTCGGGCAGGGCGCGCACATGCGGATCGCAGGCGAGGACCTCAAAGCCCTCCGCCTTGAGCAGCTCGAGAACCCTGAGCGCCGGGCTCTCCCTGACGTCATCGACATCGGCCTTGTAGGTCAGCCCAAGGCAGGCGATCACCGGCCGCTCCACCCCGGCCACGGCCTGCCTGACAAGCTCCACGACGTGTGCAGGCATCCCGTCGTTAACGCGGCGGGCCGTTTGGATCAGCGGGGTGAGGTCGGGCGCGGCCTGGACCACGAACCACGGGTCCACGGCGATGCAGTGTCCTCCCACGCCCGGGCCGGGGCGGAGCATCTTCACCCGCGGGTGCCGGTTCGCCAGATCGATCGCCTCCCACACGTCGACACCAACCCGTTCGGCGACCAGGGCAAACTCGTTGGCGAGGGCGATATTGACGTCGCGGTAGGTGTTCTCCATGAGCTTGACCAGCTCCGCAGTCGTGGCGTCGGTCAGCAGCATCTCTCCCTCGACGAACGAGGCGTACAGCGCCCTTGCCGCCTCGGCCGACCTCTGGTCGATGCCCCCGATCACCCGGCTGTTACCTACCAGCTCGGCCAGGATGCGCCCGGGAAGCACCCGCTCCGGGCAGTGTGCCACCAGGAGGTCACGGACTCCCGAGCGGCGCAGGATCGGCACCACCACATCTTCAGTCGTACGGGGTGGAACGGTAGACTCGAGGATGACCAGGTTGCCCGGCTGCAGGTGCGGGACAATCGCCTCTGCCGCAGAGATGACAAAGCTCAGATCGGCCACAGGCGACCCCTGAGGCCCGCCCTTCCCTTGTGCCTGTTCCTCGCGCTCAATGGGGGTGGGAACGGCGATGATGAAAGCATCAGCCGGCCCCGGCCCCTCGGCGACGCGTAGGTGTCCGCTCTTGAGAGCCGCCCGGACCAGGCTCCTCAGGCCGGCCTCGTGGATGTGGACCTCGCCATTGTGCAGCCTGTCCAGCACCTGCCGGCTGACGTCCACGCCGAGCACCTCGTGGCCGTGGGTGGCCAGCATCGCCGCCGTCGGCAGGCCAACGTACCCGAGGCCGAGAACGCAGATTCTCTCCATCGATCCCCTGGAGCGCGCATGATGGGGCGAGAGGCCAGATGGCGCATCGCAAGGTCTGCCGCATAGGCTCCGGGCCCCGACGCAGGGCCCGGCACAGACCTCTTGGGGGCGCTAGCAACAAGCATGCCAGGAGAGGAAAGGTCTTGAGGACAGTGCACGTCGCCAGGAGCCTGGTGCCGCGGCCAACCCTTTGCCTAGAGGCGTGCCCGCGGGAGCCTGTCCAGATCGAGCTTGGCCTTGCAGGAGGGACAGATTCCACCTGCCTGCTGGACCTGCTGCACCGTAAAGTCGAGGTAGCAGTGCGGGCAGATCACATACTCCTCCCGTGGCTCCTCACTGCCCTTGTCCTCCTGTGGTTTCTTTTTGCCGAAGAGAGGCATGCACGCACCTCCTGTAGACAGCAAGGGCGCTCCCGCCCGTCCACCTGCAGGAGCGCCCTGCGAGCTATGTGCCGCCGCGAGACGCTACATCAAAATGATGGCGACGATCGTCGCCGCTCCCACACCCGCCAGGCACGGCCAAAAGTTCTTGCGGCACAGGTCGATTGCCGGAACGCCGGTGATGGCCGAGACGGGCAGCACCGCCCAGGGGACGATCGTTCCACCGCCGATCCAGATCATCGAGATCTGGCCAAGGGCAGCCAGGGTTGCCGTCTTCAGGCCCAGCGCCTGCCCCCAGGATGCAGCCAGCGCCCCCATCAGAGGCAGGTCGTTAAAGCCCGAGCCGTCGAGCCCCGTGATGCCAGAGAGGATCGTATGCATGATCCCGACGATCGCCTTGTTTACCGGAATGGCGTTCGACAGCGCGCGGATGATGTCGATGATCAGCGGCTTGGCGGCATCGCCAAAGATTGCCTCAGCATGACCAGGCACACCCATCAGGTAGAAGCCGGCTACGATGAACACCGGCGCAAAGACCTTCATCCCGAACATAAAGCCTTCGCGCAGGCAGTTCGTGATCTGCTCGGCCCCCTTGCTCCAGCCGTGCTCCCAGAAGCAAAAGATCCCGAGCAGCACGAGCGAAGTCCCGCCCAGCACGGCGGTCGCGTCGCCCCCGCGGATCCCGAGCGCAACCAGAAGGATGACGTCCACCAGGAAGACCAGCGGCACCAGCCAGGCAGCGACCCTCGCCATCGTCGTGTACTTGCGGACCTCGGCGGCGGCCGCCTCCTCCTTGAGCCTCAGGTACTCCGTCTCGGTGACAGTGTGCGCCTTGATGTCCTTGCGCACCACCAGGAACCAGGCCACCGCCAGCGCCACCACGGAGGCAACAATGTTCAGGGGAGTGCTTGCGGCGATGATTTCGCTGACAGGCACTCCGGCGGCCTCCGCCGTGAGCTTGGGCGCACCCTGGATAACATAGTCCGTCGACAGGCACACACCATGCCCGAAAAGGTTCATGGCCATCGCTGCCGAGATCGCCGGCAGCCCCACGGCCTGCCCCGCGGGGAAGAGGATGGCTCCTACCAGGGCAGTCGCCGGCGAAGGCCAGATGAACAGCGCGGCGATGTACATCACCACGCCGATGATCCAGAAGGCCAGGACCGGGCTACGCATCAGGGTCCGGGCAGGTCGCACCATCAGGTACAACGCTCCCATCCCCTCCAGCCCCTTGGCCAGCGATACGACAATGGATATGATGAACACGATGTCCAGGAGGACCGCGCCCGACCGCAGCATGCCGTTAAAGATCGCCTGGAGCCCCCCGATAGGGTTGCGCAACAGGATGCAGCCCAGGACGAACATACCTGCCAATGCCACGATCGAGGTGTCCTTCCGGAGGGCGAGGGTGACGAAGATCAGGACCACGAAAAGGGCATAGACCCAGTGGGCAGCGGTCAGTTGGACTACCTCCCCCATCTTGGACCTCCTCCCTGTGCGTGGGGGCTACCGGCCTGCTGGCCGGTGTCTCATGCTCTGCCTACTGCCGGACCCTCTCGCGCCTCAGACGTGCACCCAACGCAGCAACCCTTCCGCCTTCCTATCCCTTTGCACCTCCTTTCTGTCACGGCACGTGGCGCCGACAGGGATGCCCCGACGCCTGCCGACATCCGCGTCGGCGCGGCCCGGCAGGTCGCCGCGCCACTGCTAGCCCAGCTTCCGGGCAAAGAAATCCGTAAACCCGGCAGCAGCAACCCTGTGCTGTATGGTGGGAATATCGGTGGTATAGAGCCCCAGCGTCTTCATCCGTTGGAAGTAGACTGCACCCGAGAAGGTATACTTCTGAGCCATCCCTTCTTCAGTCTGCATCTGCTCGCGCACGAACGATATTGCGTCACCCACCGCCGTCGTGCGAGGGATGGTCACAGCTGGCTGCCCCAAGGCCAGCCTCACCGCGTTGTGCCCGGCGAGCACCCCGGTGCAGATGGCCTCGGTGTGCCCCACGAGGAGCCCTGCCTTCTCCCCGGCGCAGAACAGATTGTCCAGGCCCTCCACCTTGAGGGTATCATCCCGGGGCGAGAGGGCAAGATAGCGGATCGAGTTTCCCTTTCCGCCCGCATAGGGATCCTCGTAGCGGGCGTTGGCCATGCCCGGCACGCGCCGTAGCTCCTCCAGGGGAAAGAACGAGGTCATCAGCTTGACGTGCCCCGTATCGAGCAGGACCAGGTTCTCCGCATACTCCGGCAACGCGTACTGCTGGCAGGCCTTTGCAGCCAGCTTGTCAGCACGCACGAGCTCGCGAGGGATGGGAACGACCACCACTCCGTTGCGATCCAGCTCGGCGGCGATCGCCGGATCCACCGACCCCTTGTGGAGCTTGCAGGAGCCGCTCATGGCTCCATACGAGCC
>JAIMBM010000258.1 GCA_023511475.1 Anaerolineae bacterium | reverse complement strand
GCGATGACGCCAGCGCCGACGGTATGGCCACCCTCGCGAATGGCAAAGCGCGAACCCGCCTCCAGCGCCACCGGCACGATCAGCTCCACCTCGACCGTGACGTTGTCCCCCGGCATCACCATCTCTACCCCTTCGGGCAGCTTGACACTGCCGGTCACGTCCATCGTCCGAATGTAGAACTGCGGCCGATACCCGTTGAAGAAGGGCGTGTGCCGCCCCCCTTCCTCCTTCTTCAGCACGTACACCTGCCCCGTGAACCGACGATGCGGCTTGATCGACCCGGGCTTCGCCAATACCTGACCACGCTCGACGTCCGTCCGCTCAATGCCCCGCAACAGACACCCAACGTTGTCCCCCGCCAGACCCTCGTCCAGCGTCTTGCGGAACATCTCCACGCCCGTTACCACCGTCCGCCGCACATCCTCGCGCAGACCGACGATCTCAACCTCGTCCCCGACCTTCACCCGGCCACGCTCAACACGCCCTGTCACGACCGTGCCACGCCCCTTGATGCCAAAGACGTCCTCAATCGGCATCAGGAACGGCTTGTCTACCTCACGCGCGGGCGTCGGAATATAGTTGTCCACCACCCGCATCAACTCCCAGATGCAGGCATACTCCGGCGCGTTCGGGTCCGTCGACGTCGACTCCAACGCCTGCAACGCCGAACCCCGCACTATCGGAATCTCGTCCCCGGGGAACCCGTAGCTGTCCAAAAGCTCCCGCAGCTCCAGCTCCACCAGCTCCAACAGCTCCGGGTCGTCCATCATGTCAACCTTGTTCAGGAACACGACCATGCTCGGCACCTCTACCTGCCGCGCCAACAGCACGTGCTCCCGCGTCTGCGGCATCGGCCCGTCCGGCGCCGCGACCACCAGGATCGCCCCGTCCATCTGCGCCGCGCCCGTGATCATGTTCTTGATATAGTCCGCATGCCCCGGGCAGTCTACGTGCGCATAGTGCCGGTTCTCGGTCTCATACTCGACGTGGGCAATGGCGATCGTGATCCCCCGCGCCTTCTCCTCCGGCGCATTGTCGATACTGTCAAAAGGCCGGAATGACGCCATCCCCTTCAGCGACAAGACCTTGGTGATCGCTGCGGTCAACGTGGTCTTGCCATGGTCAATGTGACCAATCGTGCCCACGTTCACATGCGGCTTGGTCCGCTCAAACTTGGCCTTGGCCATGCTGCTGCGTCCTCCTTGGCAGTCGGCAACGACGCCCCGCGGGGCGTTCCTGAAGCCCACGATGGGACTCGAACCCATGACCCCGTTCTTACCAAGAACGTGCTCTACCGGCTGAGCTACGTGGGCAATACAACCTTTACGCGCAACCCGCGATACCGGTAGCCTGCCGGTATCGCGGTCACGTGTCGATCGAGGTGGGCAGGGAAGGATTCGAACCTCCGAAGGCTGAGCCAACTGATTTACAGTCAGTCCCCTTTGGCCACTTGGGTACCTGCCCACGTCGCGAGAGGCGAGCCAGTTCGCTGGCCCGCTGGCCGTGCCCGCCAGAGCCGACGGTGGGACTCGAACCCGCAACCCGCGGTTTACAAAACCGCTGCTCTGCCTGTTGAGCTACGTCGGCATGGCACCGGCACATTATACCATAACGAGGCCGGACGTCAAACTGGGGCGCAGCAGCGCCTCGCGCGCGCCCGCCCCAGCCCAGGCCAGATGCATCGCAAGTATAGCCACACTGCGTACAGATGTCAAGTACGCAACACACCGCTCTGGCGGAGCGCCCCCGACCCCACTTCTACGCCCGCCCGGCCACGGCCTCGACCATCGCCTGCTCGCCGACCATGCCGGCCTCTCGCCCCTCGAGGATATCGAACACGCGCCGCACAAACTCTTCCGGTTGCTCGTTGACCGCATCGAGCCCTGCCCGCTCCAACACGTGCAGCCGGGCGTCCGGACGCACGGTGAGGTAGCACTCCGCCTGCTCGAGGGGCGTGACCCTCGCGTGCCGCCCCCAGAAGAGCGATAGGGGTTGCGGCATCGAGCGAAGCGCATCGCCGAGCGGCACATTGAGATGGCCGGTAAGAAAGGCAATCAGCGCATGCTCCGCACCGGGCTGGTGGGCGGACCGGTAGGCATGCTCCACCATCTCCTCGCTGACGTTCCGCGGGTCGTAGTAGGCCATGCTCCGCAGGTAGTACCGGATGAACGGCCGCGAGGCAATGAGGTTGCGCACCCCCTCGCCCAGGTCCGGGAACAGCGTCAGCCCCAGATACGCCGCCCGGGCCACGCTCCCCGGGTAGACTCCGGGTGTTGTGGATCCGGTCGGCGCGACGAGCACCAACCGGCGGATCATCCCGCGCTCCTCATTGGCAGCAAAGATGGCATGGCCACCACTGAGCGAGGTAGCGATCACCGTCGCCGGCCGGCCGACGACGGTGCGGACGAAATCAGCAATCAGCCGGGCATAGAGGGCACCGGAGTAGCGCAGGTCGGGCCGCGCCGAGTGCCCAAAGCCGAGGAGGTCGCAGGCGTACACCTCGTAGCGCTCGGCGAGCGGCGCAAAGACCTTACGAAACTGGTAGCTGTCGGCTCCGGCATAGATGCCATGCACGAGGAGGAGGGGCTCGCCACGCCCCCGGCGCGTGTAGTAGACGCGCCCGGCAGGCCACTCGTAGCTGCCGGCATCGCCCTCGAGGGGCGGCGGGAACTCGAGCCGGCGGGTGCGCCGGTAGACGCGTCCATTCCATGCCGCGAGCGCGAGATAGGTCAGCCCCAGGGTGGTCAACAGCTGCCGGAAACGCCTCGCAATCCTCATCTGCTCCGTCTCCTGGCTGCCAGCGATCAGCCTCCCGCCGGCAGGTCACCCGGGCCCCGACGGCCCACACACGCTCAACGGGATAGCTGACAGTCTGGCGACTGAGCGCTCTCCCAGCAATCCTCGGACCACGACGGGGTAAAAGAAAACCCCGGCAGCTGTGCTGCCGGGGTTCCTGGGCATCCCTGCCTAGACTCTGGTGACGTTCGCTGCCTGCGGGCCTCGGGGAGTGTCCTCAATCTCGAACTCTACCTGCTGGCCCTCCTCGAGGTTACGGAACCCGTCGCCGACGATGGCGGAGTAGTGGACGAATACGTCCTTGCCACCCTCCCGCGAGATAAAGCCGTAGCCCTTCGTGGTGTTGAACCACTTGACCGTGCCGACGATCCTCTCTGCCATTCTTTGGAGCCTTGCCTTTCTGGTGCAGAAACCTGCGCAGCCTCGCCCAGCCCCGAAAAAGCCAAACGCCCGGGCCGTCGGCCCGGGCGTTCGCAGATTGCGGGACAGAGCCAGACTGCATCCTACAGTTGGCGAGTATAGCATGCTTTTTGTCGCGGTGCAAATGAGGGAGTCGGGCCAACTGTTCAGACTCACATCCTGGCACCGCCGGCTGCCACGTGTTGCCCTCACCCCGCGCCCCTGCCCAAAGCCGATCCCGATGGGCAGGGCTACCAGCAGCCTGCCTCCGTGTCACGCTCTGGACGCGAGGCTGAGCAGCTACGAGTCGGGGAGTAGCGCCCGAGTCCGGCGAGGGGATCGTCGCCCTTGGGGCACCCGCCTGTGTGGCCATGGTCTCCCCAAGTCGCGTCTTCAAGTACGGGCGCCCCATGGCGTGCGCCCGCCGGGACGCCTGCGCCCGCGCAGGCGGTGGCCCGCGCCTTGCTGGCCGGGTCACAATGTGCCCATGCGCGATAGAGAGGGAGGACCGATGGCAGCACAGAGATTGCCCGAGGTTCTGGAGCAGTTTGTGAACACCGAGGACTGGGAGCAGGCCCGACGCGTGGTCGAGCGCAACCGCGAGCTGCTCAGCGATCAGGCTCTGGCCCTGCTGCACGAGAGCGTCGCCGATTATCGCGCCGTAGACCGCGACGATGTGGCCGACTACCTGCAGGAGCACGAGACCGTCCTTCGACGCAGCCGCGAGGTCGGCATCGAGCAGGCCTTTGCCGAAGCCGCAGACCGCGCCCGCGAGACCGAAGAGGTGCGCAGACAGCAGATGGACGCCCTGCGCCCCGAAAAGCCCACCCCGCTGCAGCAGACCGTCTGGAAGCTGCTGGACGCGGTCTCTCCTGAAGAGGTCGACCAGGTCTTTGCCGAGCATCCGGAGCTGTCACGCGATCCCAAGGCGCTGGAGTATGTCGACGAGCTGATGCAAAGGGCTACCGAGGCCGACTACAGGGAGGCCGCCCACTACCTGCAGGAGTTCCATGAGCTCCTCCGCGCCTACTTCGAGCTACCACCACTCCTGCAGGCCATGCGCGAGTTCATGGCCGTGCCCACGTGGACCGAGTCGCGCGATGTCCTCAAAAGACATCCCGAGCTCATGAGCGACGAGGCCCTGCAGACACTCGACAGCCTGATCGAAACCGCGCGCGCCCAGGAGGACGAGGCTACAGTGCGGGCCATGGAGACCTATCGGGAGGTCATTGCCCGCAGCCGCGAGGTCGGGCCGGACCGGGCCATTGAGGAGATCACCCAGCCCGAAGAGCCACATCCACGCTCCTGAGTCCGGGAGCCTGCGGCCCCGCAGCTAGAGCACAAACTCCCGCAGGCTGGAGCCGCCGATGAACTCGCGCAGGAGCGAGTTGTCGGGCACCGTATCAGCCGGCCAGGGGAGGAACCACTCCAGGAACGCCAGCAGGCGCCGCGCTTCCACGTACTCCATCGTCCCAGGGTCGATCTGCGCCAGCAGCGGCTCCACAAAGGGTTTGAGGACCGCCAGCTCGTACACGAGCGCCGAGTTGAACATGACGTCGGCACTCTCCTGATAGGGGAAGATGTTGCGACGCTCGCCGGCCGTCACCGAGTCCCAGCGCTGAATGGTGGCCTGAGCCGTGTACCCCCGGGTGCGTGCGTCGCGCACGATGCGACGCACGAGCCGGGTGTCGGTAGTCGGCACACGGTTATGGTGATCCAGGTTCAGCTGTGTCAGGGCCGACACGTACACACGGTACGCGCGTTCCGCAGGCAGGTCTGGCAGCAGAGCAGGGTTGAGCCCGTGTATGCCCTCCAGCAGCAGGACCTGATCGTCGCGGATAGAGACCTCGCGGCCCCAGCTACGCCGCCCGGTGCCAAAGTCGTACCGTGGCAGCAGGACCGGGCGCCCGGCCAGGAGATCGTTGATGTGCTGGTTCAAGAGCCCCAGATCGACTGCGTCCAGGCACTCAAAGTCGTACTCGCCGTTCTGATCCTTCGGGGTTGCGTCGCGATCCACGAAATAGTCGTCGATCGCCAGTGCCAGCGGTCGCACCCCATTGGCGATGAGCTGAATGGCCAGGCGTTTGGCCAGAGTCGTCTTGCC
>JAIMBM010000257.1 GCA_023511475.1 Anaerolineae bacterium | reverse complement strand
GGGGGGGGGGGGGGGGGGGGGGGGGGGGGGGCCCCCCCCCCGCCATGGCAGCCGGGGCCGCCAGCATGCGAGTCTGAACACGTGCTTCAGTCAGGCCGCCGTGCGTGGACTTGAGCGGAGGTGGAGGCACCACGTTTCTTCATCAGGTCTTCATACTCACATGGTATAGTGTTGCACAGGTTGGCCGCGACCTGCGTGCGGCCTGCCCGGCCTCGGTGGCGAGGGGAGTCGGTAGAGCGCCGTGCTCCCCTCGCTGGCGTGTGCATGTCCCTCACCGTGCAACGCCTCGCGGCTGCGGCCGCGATGTGCGGAGCTACTGTCGTTTGGAGGTATAATATACATGGGGCGCAGAACCATACTGGTGACCGTTGCCGTGTTCGTGGTGGTCGGCGTCGCAGGGCTGGCTGTATGGCGAATTCGCGAGGCCCGCGCCAACACCCGCGCTGTGCAGACCGTTCAGGTGCGGCGCGGATCGCTGGTCGCTACCGTGAGTGCGGCGGGTACGGTCAAGACCGCGGATGCCATCGATCTCGCCTTCCCGACTTCGGGTCAGATCGTAGAGGTCAGGGTACAGGAGGGCCAGAAAGTGGAGGCGGGGCAGGAGATCGCCTGCCTGGACTCCTCCGATGCCCAGCTGCAGGTTGACCAGGCCGAGTTGAGCCTGCAGGCGGCACAGGCCAGGCTGGACCAGGCCAGGAAGGGTGCCACGCCCGAGGAGATTGTCGCCGCAAAGGCGGCGCTGGCCAGCGCCGAGGAAAGCCTGAAGGCGCTTCAGGCAGGGCCTTCTGCAACCGATGTCGAGATCGCCCGCCTGCGCTATGAGCAGGCCAAGGACCAGCTCTGGAGTGCCCAGCTCCGCCGGGACGCGGCCTGCGGGAGCCCGGTCGGCAACTGCGACGAGGCCCGGGCGGCGGTGGCCAGCGCCGAGATGTCGGCCGAGATCGCCCGGCTCCAGTACGAGCAGGCGAAGCAGGGTCCGACTGCGAGAGAGCTGGCGGCGGCGGAGGCTCAGGTAGCCCAGGCGAAGCTGAACCTCTCCAGGCTGCTGAGCCTGCCCTCGGCCGAGGACGTGCGCGCGGCCGAGATTCAGGTCGCCCAGGCCGAGCTGACCCTGAAGCAGGCAAAAGCCAGGCTCGCCCAGTGCTGCCTGAGGGCGCCTGTAGCCGGCACCATCGCTGCGCTCTCCGTCAAAGCAGGTCAGACGGTGGGCCCGAGCACGATCGTGGCCACGCTCTCCGGCAGCGGGGCTCTCCAGGTCATCGCGGACCTCTCCGAGGTGGACGTGGCCCGGGTCACAGCCGGGCAGGAGGCCGAGGTGCTGTTCGATGCCATGCCGGACCGCACCTTCCATGGGCGGGTGGTGCAGGTCGCCTCGACTGGCACGAGCATCCAGGGCGTCGTCAACTTTGCGGTCACCATCGCCCTGGACGGAGTTGACCCGGCGATCCGCCCCGGCATGACGGCCAACGTCACCATCATCGCCGAAAGGCGGGAGAACGTCCTCCTTGTGCCGAGCCGTGCCATCCAGGTCAGGGGTGCTCGACACCTCGTGCGGGTCGTTCGCGAGGGGCAGGTCACCGAAGTCCCGGTACAGATCGGCCTCAGCGGCGACAACGGGACCGAGGTGCTCGGTGATACTCTGCGCGAAGGGGACCTGGTCGTCCTGAACGACACAGGCACCGCGGCGGGAGCCCAGATCGGCGGGCTGCGTGGCTTTGGCGTAGGCGGCGGCATGATCCGACCTTAGGAGCAGAGCCTGGATGATCGTACTGGAGAATGTCACCAAGGTATACCGCATGGATGGCGTGGCGGTCCATGCGGTGCGCGGGGTATCCCTGCGCATCGAGGCGGGAGAGTGGGTCTCCATCATGGGGCCGTCGGGGTCCGGCAAGTCCACGCTCATGCACATCGTGGGGTGTCTGGACACGCCCACCTCAGGCACGTATCTGCTTGACGGTATCGATGTCAGCACGCTCAGCGATGATCGCCTGGCGGAGATCCGCAACCTCAAGCTGGGGTTTGTCTTCCAGTCCTACAACCTTCTGCCGCGGACCAGCGCCCTCGAGAACGTGGAGCTGCCGCTGATCTATGCGGGCGCGTCGAACCGGAGGCAGAAGGCGGCCGAGGCGCTCCGTCGCGTAGGACTCGCCGACCGGCTGCATCACTTCCCGAACCAGCTTTCCGGCGGCGAGCAGCAGCGCGTGGCCATTGCCCGGGCGCTGGTCAACAACCCGCGCGTCCTCCTCGCGGACGAGCCGACGGGCAACCTCGACTCGCGCGCGGGCGCGGAGGTCATGGACATTCTGCGCCAGCTGCATCGGGAAGGGCTGACCCTCGTACTGGTCACCCACGATCCCCAGATTGGCGCGCAGGCGGAGCGGATCATCCACCTCCGCGATGGCCTGGTAGTGCGCGATGAGCGCCTGCGGGCACGGGGTAGCCAGCCCGAAGCGACCGTGGGCATGAGGGGGGCCGATGAACCTGCGAGAGAGCTGTAAGACGGCCCTGCGCAGCCTTCGGGGCAATAAGGTGCGCTCAGCCCTCACCATGCTCGGCATTATCATCGGTGTGGGGGCCGTGGTGGCACTCATGTCGATTGGGCAGGGAGTCCAGGCCAGCATTGTCTCACAGATTCAGAGCATGGGCACGAATCTGCTCTTCGTGAGCCCCGGGGCCGCGCGGGTTGGGGGAGTCAGCCAGGGCGCTGGCTCGGCGGCCAGCCTGACCTATGAGGATGCGCTGGCCATCGCCGACAAGGCCAACTGCCCGAGCGTGGCGCTCGTGGCGCCCGAGGTCAGCACCTTTGCCCAGATTGTCTATCGGAACAAGAACGTCAACGCCCGCGTCAGTGGAGTGACGGCCGAGTATGCCGCCGTACGTAACCTCCAGGTGGCTGAGGGGCAGTTTATCAGCCCGAGCGAGGTGAACGGGCGCTCAGCCGTCGCCGTGCTCGGAGCCGGGACCGCCGGGCAGCTCTTTGAGGGCGTGAGCCCGATCGGGCAGACCATACGGGTGGACAGCGTCACTTTCCGGGTGATCGGCGTGCTCGCCTCCAAGGGGGGCACCGGCCTCGGCAGCCAGGACGACGTGGTGCTTGTGCCGCTGACAACCGCGCAGACCCGTCTCACGCGCCGTATGACGCGCGGGGAAGCGAGCGTCTCCATGATCACCGTGCAGGTCGTCGACCGCCGGCTGGTGGATCAGGCCATCGAAGAGATCAGCAATCTGCTGCGGCGGCGGCACCGGGTGCTCTTTGAGGATGACTTTACCGTGTCGAGCCAGGAGGAGATGCTCTCTGTGGCCAATCAGGTCACCGGGGTGCTGACGCTCTTCCTCGGCGGAATCGCCGCCATCTCGCTCCTCGTCGGCGGCATCGGCATCATGAACATCATGCTCGTGTCCGTCACCGAGCGGACGCGGGAGATCGGCATACGCAAGGCGGTAGGAGCCAGGCACCGCGACATCCTCGGGCAGTTCCTGGTCGAGGCGACGCTCCTCAGCATCGTGGGCGGGCTCGTGGGCATTGCGCTGGGCTGGGCCATGTCGCGGGTCATCTCGGCTCTCGGCGCCCGCAGCGGCACGCCCATCGCGACCGTGGTCACACCGGCCTCGGTGCTTCTTGCGGTCGGGTTCTCGATCATCGTGGGGCTGTTCTTCGGCGTGTACCCGGCGGTGCGCGCGGCGGCTCTGCGGCCCATCGATGCGCTCCGCTATGAGTGACGGGGCTGGAGCCCGGAGACCCCCTCCGAGAGCGTGAAGGAGCTTCGGGGAACGGAGGCCAGGGCACTGGCCGCGCCTGCCGTTGGATGTATAATGGGGTCAGAGCTGCGCTGAACGTGTCAGCAAGCAGGGGCGGCTCATGGCGGGGCCGTTCTCGCCGCTGATCCGGTTTGGTAGCTGGGAAAGTGGAGAGTGCAAGATGGTGAGCAACAAAAAGTTCTGGACCGTCACCGGCCTCCTGGGCTGCGTGACGTTGTGGTTGCTGGCTGCTGTCATCGTCATCCCACTGGTTGTCGTTCCACTCCAGATACGGGCGGCCCTCAGGGGGGCTTCGGCGGGGCAGCCGACGCCCGTGGCAGGTATCGGAGAGGCGATCCTGCCCGCGCTGCCGGGTGGCTCCGACGAGGGATTGGTAGCACTGTATCGGCAGGCCAGCCCCGGGATTGTGAACATCAAGGTCTACGTGCAGCGAGGTTTCCTCTCAGGGCAGGGAGCCGGCGCGGGCTTTGTCTTTGACGAGAAGGGGCATATCGTCACCAACAACCATGTCGTGTCCGGCGCCAGACGGGTGACGGTGGTGTTCTACAACGGCCAGGAGGCCGAGGCGACGGTGGTTGGCCTCGACCCTCACAGTGACCTCGCGGTCCTGGAGGTCAAGGACCTGCCGGAGGGGGTGCGCTCCCTGCCCCTTGGCAACTCGGATGAGGTAGCCGTTGGCCAGACGGTCATCGCCATTGGCAACCCCTTCGGCGTTGGCAGCAGCATGACCTCAGGGATCGTGAGCGGGGTCGGGCGTACGATCGAGTCGGGCGCGACACCCTTCTCCATTCCGCGCGCCATCCAGACCGATGCCGCCATCAACCCGGGCAACTCGGGCGGGCCGCTGCTGAATCTGAAGGGCGAGGTCATCGGCGTCAACGCCCAGATCGCTACCGGCGGGGTTGAGGCCAATGCCGGCGTAGGCTTTGCCATCCCGGCGAACATCGTCCGCCAGGTCGTGCCGGTGCTGATCGAGAAGGGCTCGTACCAGTGGGCGTGGCTCGGTGTGACGGGAACCAGCGTGAACCTGGCTATCATGAAGGCCAACGGCCTCCCGGAGCAGCGCGGCGCCTATATCGACCAGGTCACGCGGGGCGGGCCAGCGGCACAGGCTGGCCTCAAGGGCAGCTCTGGGACGCAACTGGTCGATGGCATCGAGGTGCCGGTTGGCGGCGACGTGATTGTCGCCGTCGATGGCAAGGCCATAGCCGACTTTGATGCGCTGCTGGTCGAGGTCTCGAGCCGCAAGCCCGGTGAGCGGGTCAGGCTCACCGTGCTGCGTGGCGGATCGAGCCGCGAAGTCGTCGTCACACTGGCAGAGCGCCCATCGCGGATGGATGCCCTCCAGCAATAGCCTCGAAGGGGCTTCGCGGTTCCTCGACTCTGGCCTTTCGGAGCGCAACCCGCGGCACCGTCCAGAACTCGCCGAGATGAGCTCCGGCCATGCTGCGCCGAGGACGCCCCTCCCCCTTGCCCCATAGGCGCTAACTTTGGCAGCTGCCGCTGCCGTGGATTCGGCGCGATGAACTCCAGTGCCGGGCCCTGTCCACACCCTACTCTCT
>JAIMBM010000256.1 GCA_023511475.1 Anaerolineae bacterium | reverse complement strand
GGCCCGCCTCCAGGTGGCGGCGGAGGCGCTGGCGCCGGCGCTGGAGGTGCGGGCCGCCCGCTGGCTTCCCCTCCCCCCCCCCCCCCCCGGGGGCCGCGGGGGCGGCGGCCTGGGGAGGGGAGACACGGGGGTGGGGGGTCCTGGCGGCAGCACAGATAAGCCCGCTCCCAAACAGTTACACCCCCAGTGTCTGAGAGATTGACAGATGGCCTCCCACGGCATAAGATAGCCCGAGGTTTCGCCCCGTACTGGTTCCCGGAGAAGGTCAAGGTGTCATGGCTGGCCGGCGCGGCTCCGCGGCTCCGCACTATCTGGCGATGCCCCTCGATGAGCTCTGGCGCCTGAGCACCCGTCCGTGGGCTGTGGCCGTCGTGACGGGCGCTCTGGCGGTGGCGCTGGGTGTGGGGCTGCTCCTGCCGCAGGTTCCCGCCGACGTGGCCGCCGACCCGCAATCCCTCGCCCGCTGGCTGGCCGATCTGCGCATGCGACACGGCCCCTGGATCGTCTGGGCGGAGCGGGCGGGGCTCCTCTGGCTCCATGCCACCCTCGGCTTCCGCCTGCTGTGGGCAGCGGCCGGCTTGGTGACTCTGGTTGCCGCTGCCGACCGGTGGCTGGCCTGGTGGAATGCCCGCTCTGACGACGCTCCCCCCTGGCATCTTCTGGCACACGCGGGGCTTGTGGTGCTCCTTCTGGCCGCGGTTGCGCAGCAGCGCTGGGCCGTGATGGATGAGCGAACGCTCCTGGCCGGGGCGCCGGCGTCCGTGGCCGGGGGAGCGCTTCACCCGGAGCGGCTCGAGCCCTGGAAGGACACTGCGACCATCCGCTGGCAAGAGGGCGAGCAGGAGGCGGAGGCTCGCCTGTACGTGGGGCAGCCGAGGCTGCTGCGAGGCCGCACGCTGCACCTGACGCAGACGGGGCTTGCGGTCCGCCTGCGCCTGACGCATACGTCGGGCCTGGTCATACCCCTCGACGATCCCTCGACAGGCGGCGGGCTGCAGGCTGAGGTCCTTCTGCGGTTTGGCAGAGAGGGCGAATCCCGGTACGTGAGCGTGCCCCAGCGCGAGTGGCTGATCCGCGTGGCCTGCGGGCCTGCCGCGATGCAGGATTCGCCCGCTGCGCTCTGGGTCTACCGTGGTTGGGATACGACGCCCCTTGCGCAGGCCGGGCTGTCTGCTGCGGGTGAGCTGCGGGTGGGCGAGCATCACCTGCGTTGGGAGGTGTTGCCCTACGCACAGGTCCGGATCGCCCGGAACCCGGGCCTGCTGCCCGGCCTGGCGGGCTGGCTCCTGCTCTGTGCCGGGATGACGGTTGCGACGGTGCGGGAGGCACGGGTTGAGCTGCTGCGGGCGACGGAGAGGCAATCGCTGGGGGTACCCTGCGCGGCAGTGGCTGCTGTGGTCCTCGGGGCTGGAGCTGCCGTGGGGGTTGCCGCGCTGCGGAGCGCGCGCGAATGGACCGCGCCTGCAGTGGCTGCCCTGACCTGCCTGGGCGGCGCGGCTGGCCTGCTTGTGGCCGGCACGGCTCTGGACCTCCTCCGCCGCGGCGGGCGGCGCCGTGCCAACGCCTGGCTCGGACCCTGGGCCTTGGGCCTCGGGCTCTTGCTCTGGACGCTCGGGGGGGGCCTCATAGCCCTGATCGGCTGGGCAGCGGGTGGCAGCCTGTGGCGCTGGTCACCCGGGCAGGGGGTGTGGGGGCTAGCCTGGTGTGTGCTCCTGGGTGCCTGGCATCTGCGGCAGCCGGATGAGGGCCGGCCTCGCCTGGCATGGCCTGTCCTCGTAGCGCTCCTGGTGACGCTGGCGGCGGTCTTGGGCGGCACGGCGATGGTCGCGGTGTGATGCTCGACATAAGGCCAGATGAGGCTTTGACAGGGCGCCTTCTCCCAAGTATCATGGTCCTGCCTGTTGGATCGGAGGATGTGGATGACGGATCGCTTGGCGACTATACGGACCGCCTTTACCCAGCACTTCTGGAAGCCGGTGGACCGCGTGGTGCGGGCACCCGGCCGGGTGAACCTCATCGGGGAGCATACCGACTATAACGACGGATTTGTCCTGCCGATGGATATCGAGCGGGACGTCATGGTGGCCTTTGCCCCCCGACCGGACCGTCAGGTGGTGCTCCACTCGCTGGACTTTGGGGAAGAATCGGCCTTTTCGCTGGACGACATCCGCAAGGACGAGGAGCACAGCTGGAGCAACTATGCCCGCGGGGTGGCGCGGGAGCTGGAGGCGACGGGGCTGCGCCTGCGCGGGCTCGATGCGGTCGTGCAGGGTAATATCCCTATCGGCGCCGGACTCTCGTCGTCAGCAGCCTTTGAGGTAGCCATGGCGCTCACGTATCTGGCCGCCGCCAACCTCGATATGGATCGAGTGCAGGTTGCCCTCATCGCCCAGAGGGCGGAGAACCTGTTCGTGGGGATGCAGTGCGGCATCATGGATCAGTTCGTCTCCGCCCTCGGGCAGGCCGGGCATGCCCTCTTCATCGATTGCCGGGACCTGAGCTATCGGGCCGTCCCGATGCCGCGGGGGGCCTGTGTCGTCATCTGCGACACCATGACGCGGCGCGGCCTCGTGGGCACCGCCTACAACGAGCGCCGCCAGCAGTGTGAGGAGGCGGTGCGAATCCTCGGCTCCGTCCTACCGGGCGTCGGGGCCCTGCGCGATGTGACGCTCGAGGACCTTGCCCACTATGGTGGGCTCCTGCCGGAGGTAGTACGGAAGCGGGCCGCCCACGTCATCAGTGAGAACGCGCGGGTCGTGCAGGCGGTGCAGGCGCTCGAGGCGGGGCAGGCCGAGCTGTTCGGTCGGCTGATGGACGAATCCCACGTGAGCCTGCGGGATGACTATGAGGTCAGCTCGAAGGAGCTGGACCTGATGGTGAGCCTGGCGCGACAGGTGCCGGGGTGCCTCGGTGCGCGCATGACCGGCGCCGGCTTTGGTGGGGCCACAGTGAACCTGGTGCGCGAGGAGGCGGTGCCGGCGTTTGTGGAGGCGGTCGCAGCCGGCTACGAGCGGGCGACCGGACTGAAGCCGGAGATCACCGTGTCCCGCGCAGCGGCCGGCGCGGGGGTACTGGCGTAGCGGGCGCATCCGCCCGGCTGCGGGAGGGCGGATGCCGCGGGTGACAATCGGGGGATGACAGCGTGCTGGACTCATTGAGGCAGGAGGTCTGGGCAGCGAACCTCGAGCTGCCCAGGGCAGGGCTGGTCACCTGGACCAGCGGTAACGTCAGCGGTCGCGATCCCGAGACGGGACTCGTGGTCATCAAGCCCAGTGGCGTGCGCTACGAGCAACTGCGGCCCGAGGACCTGGTGATCGTGGACCTCGCGGGCAATGTGGTCGAGGGGAGGCTCAGGCCCTCGGTGGATACAGCGACCCACCTCTACATCTACCAGCATCGTCCGGATGTGGGCGGAGTGGTGCACACGCACTCGGCCTATGCGACGGCTTTTGCCGCCGTGGGCAGGCCGATCCCCTGCATCCTGACGGCCATGGCCGACGAGTTCGGCGGGCCCATTCCCTGTGGCGAGTATGCGCCGGTTGGGGGTGAGGAGATCGGGCGCGAGATTGTGCGCAGCATCGGCACCTCGCCGGCCATTCTGATGAAGAACCACGGCGTCTTTACCATCGGGCGCACGGCCACAGACGCGGTCAAGGCAGCCGTGATGGTGGAGGACGTAGCCCGCACGGTGTTCCTGGCCATGAGGCTGGGCGACCCGGAGGAGCTGCCCCGCGCCGAGATCCAGCGGGCGCACCGCCGCTATGTCGAGAAATACGGCCAGACTGGCTGACGGCGAGGACATGCCGGGAGCGAGGGGTGCTCCTCGCCATACTCCAGGGAAAGGACGTGCAGTGGCAGAGCAGGAAGCCGGTGCCCCCGTGGTGGTGCACGTCGCGCCGACGCCCGCGGCCGCCGAGGTGATCAAGGCCAAGCTCGAGAGCTATGGCATCCGCGTGGCGCTGCAATACGAGAGCGCGGGGCGGGTGCTCGGGCTCACCGTCGACGGCTGGGGCGAGACGCGCGTCCTCGTGCCGGCGGCGCAGGCCGAGGAGGCGAGGGCGATCCTCGCCGAGGAAGAAGGCTCCTGCCCTTCTGAAGGGTGAGCAAAGCCTGTGGGCGGGCACGAGCCTCTGGTTGTGACCGGGTCAGCCGGAGCGGGGCGGGTCTGTGTGCATGGAGTGTTGACCGCCACGGGGGATGGCCTCGTCGTGTCGCTCGCTGGCGGGGAGCGCCCACATGTGGGGGCGGTGGCGGTCGCCGCGCCGTACGCCAGCCCTCGCCATCCCGGGCGAACGCGTGCGAGCACCTCCGTTCTCGTCCTGACGGGCCACCGCGACGATGAGGTCGCGAGGCCACTGGCAGAGTATGTGGCGCGTCAGACGGGGCAGGTGGCCGTGGTGGCCGTGGGCCTGCACGTGGACGATGCTACGCCCGAGGAGATTGCTGCCCTCACCGAAAACGCACGGAAGGCGCTGGAAGGTCTGCTCGCCCGCCTTGAGGCGAGCTCGGAGCAGCCGCCGGCCGCAGGCACGGATTCCACGAGGCCCGGCCGGGAGGGAGAGGCCAGTTGAGGATCGTCGTCGGCATCACGGGTGCCTCGGGTGCCATCTATGGCGTCCGGCTGCTGGAGGAGCTGCGGGGGCGCGCGGGGGTCGAGACCTTTCTCGTGGTGAGCCGCCCCGCGGCCCAGATCGTGGAGCAGGAGACCGGCCGGACCCCGGATGACCTGCGGGCGCTGGCCGATCACTGGTACGACAACGACGATCTCGCGGCGCCCATTGCCAGCGGATCGTTCCCGGTCGACGCGATGGTCGTCGCGCCGTGCAGCGTCAAGACCCTCTCGGCCCTCGCCAACTCGTACAGCGACACGCTCATCGC
This sequence comes from Anaerolineae bacterium, assembly GCA_023511475.1. Lineage (GTDB taxonomy): Bacteria > Chloroflexota > Anaerolineae > SpSt-313 > SpSt-313 > SpSt-313. The sequence goes on along the minus strand of JAIMBM010000256.1, from coordinate 456 downwards.
GCGTGCCGGGGACGTGGCGCTGAAGGAGCGGCGGCCGCTGATCCTCCTCGTGCGCGAGACTCCCCTTCATGCCGGGCATCTGCGGCTCATGCTGGCCCTCGCCGAGCTGGGGGCCCTGATTCTGCCGCCGATCCCGGCCTTCTACGGCTCGCCCCGCACTATCGAGGACCTGGTGAACCACACCATCGGGAGGGTCCTCGATCACCTGCGCCTCGAGCACGCGCTCTACCGGCCCTGGACAGGCCGCCCATAGGGCGCGGCGTCGCTGCGGAGCTCGTGCCTACGGCCGTCTCGAGCTCGGCTTGTCGCCCCGGGCGGCATTGGGCGGGCATCGCCGTCTCGTGAGTTGTGTACCCCCACCCCCCGCCCCGATAGGCGCTAACTTTAGGGGCTGCCGCTGTCGTGGATTCGGCGCGATGAACTCCAGTGCCGGGCCCTGTGCACGCCTTACTCTCT
>JAIMBM010000255.1 GCA_023511475.1 Anaerolineae bacterium | reverse complement strand
CCCCCCGCCCCGGGGGCGGGCCCCCCCCCCCCCACCCCCCCCCCCGGCCGGCGCCGGGCGCGGGCGGGGGGGAGGGTAGGGGTGGGGGCAACCTGGAGTCGCAGCACATCGCCGCTCCCGCTCGGCGTGTTCCGAACACCAGTGTGGACCGCGGGTGGTCCGCTCGGATGGGCACCGGGGCGCTATGTCAAGCGCCGTGATGCTTTGCAGCCGACTTGTGGGTAATGCATAGCGCACCGCGGGGGCGGGGAAGGGGGCAAGGGGGATGGGGTACCCCTATCGCAAGACGCGGGAAACCGCGATTCGGGCCACCTGCGCGTCCCGGAACCCAGGGCGGACGCGGCGAGCCACCTCGGCGGACGGGAATGTGAACACCCCTACCTGATCATAGGGCTCGCACAGCCCGATAGGCGATGCCGAGCCTCTCCAGAAGCGCGCGCACCTGCAGTTCCTCGCTGCGGGGAATGCGCAGGGCCATCCCACAGTCGGTGCTCAGGTGCCGGGGAACGGGGATGAGCTTGGCGGCGATCCCCTCGGCGCGCGCTGCATGCTCAGCCTGTATCGCCGCCTGCACGCTGTCGAAGAGGACGACGGCCATGCCGTCAGGACCTGGCATTCGCTTACTCCGGGGTTGACTCCACGAGGCTGGCCAGCGCCGCCAGTGCGGCGTCCACCTCCGCAACGGTGTTGAGGTAGCCCAGGCTCCAGCGCACTGTGCCCTCCGGAAAGGTGCCGATGGTGCGGTGCGCCCCGGGCGAGCAGTGCAGACCGACGCGACAGAGGATGCTGTGCTCCTCATCGAGGCGCAGGCCGACCTCCGAAGGCTCCATCCCCTCGACGTTGAAGGAGACGGTCGCAACCTGCTGCTCGGCCTTTTTCGTGCCATAGACGATCACCCGCGGGATGCGGGCGAGGCCATCGAGGAGCCGGCGGGTCAGGCCAAGCTCGTGCTCGCGTACGCGCTGTACCCCTGCTTCGAGGAGATAGCGCACCCCTGCCCCCAGCCCGGCCAGCCCAACCCCGTTGAGGGTGCCGCTCTCGTACCGGTCTGGAAGAAAGCCGGGCTGCTCCTCCGACTCCGAGTGGCTGCCGGTGCCGCCGCGGAGGATGGGCTCCAGCTCGTCCAGCGCGACGCGCGGGCCGATGTAGAGGCCGCCCGTGCCCTGCGGCCCCATCAGGGCTTTGTGGCCGGTAAAGGCCAGGAGGTCGATGGCATCCGCCTCCACATCGATGGGAACGGCGCCGGCCGTCTGTGCGGCGTCGACGAGAAAGAGCAGACCGTACCGCCGGGCGATGCGGCCGACCTCGGCGATCGGCAACAGGGTGCCAATGACGTTGGAAGCGTGGATCAGGGCGATGAGGCGGGTGTTGGGGCGGATCACGGCCTCTATCTCCCGGGGGTTGAGCAGGCCTTGCGGCGTGCAGTGCACGACCGACAGCTCAACGCCGCGTCGCAGCAGGGCCCGCAGGGGACGCACCACCGAATTGTGCTCCATGGAGCTGGTGATGACGTGGTCCCCCCTGCGCAGGAGGCCGATCAGCGCCAGGTTCAGGGCCTCGGTGGCGTTGGCCCCAAAGACGATGCGGAGGGGATCGCTTATCCCGAGGAGTGTGGCTAGGGCCTCGCGGGTCCCATACACGATGCGGGCCGCCTCGACGGCCAGCCGGTGCCCAGAGCGGCCGGGGTTGGCGCCGACCTCCCGCATGAAATGCGCCATGGCCTCCAGAATCTCGGGCGGCTTGGGCCATCCGCTGGCGGCGTTATCCAGATAGATCATACCCACCTACCCTCAACAGGCTCGTGGCCTTGGGGAAGGATTGTAGCATGGCGGGGCAGCCCACGCAAAGCCGACCGGAAGCGCTCATTTGCCAAATCATCAACGAACCACTATTATATCAGGCCTGCGGCAATCTACACTGGGTACCCTGCCTCGTCACCGCCCCGGGTCTCTATCTCTGGGCCCCCCAGCTAACGTCCTCCCCTTGCGACAAGCCCAAGCCGCCCTCGACGTGGCAACTCCTCCCGATGTCGCCCGCCGCGGCGAGGTTCTCTGGTCGCGCCTGCCCTGGCCAGGGGGTGGCGGCGGCCACGGTGTCTCCCTGGCCAGGTTCTCGGAGGTGTTGCTTTGTTCGTGCGGACCCTGCGTGCTCTATTCCTCGCAGCTGCGCTTGCCCTCGTTCTCGCGCCCTGCGCCCTCGTGGCCAGGGCCGACATCCCCGAAGACGTAGTACCCAGAGTGATGTCACCCACTTCGCGCCAGTCCGCCGCGCTGGGCCCCTCTGCGGGATGGCTTTCGGCTCCTGCCGCTCGTGTGGCTCAGCCGTCTCCCCAGGGGGAGCAGGCTCGGGCTGCGCCGGCCGAGGTCGAGCCTGCGCCGGCTGAGGCCCAGCCGGCTCCGCCACCGCAGCCGGACCTCTCCTTCCTCAACGATGAGCTGCGGGAGCAGACCGAGTACAAGCTGGCGCGCGAGGCGCGCCTTAGGGAGCTCAACAAGGCTCCCGCCACCCGTCTCGGCGAGATACCGGATGGGAGCCAGGTCTCCATCGCGGGTCCCATCGAGCGCGGCATCCTGAGCCATCCCATGGGGACCCGCGCGGCCTATGCCTATGTGCAGCCGTATCGCGAGCCCAACCTCTGGGCGTACCGGAACTACTGCGCCGCCGGTGCTGCCATCACCCTGCTCTCGCACTGGGATCCCGGCTACCCGGTGACCGCCAACATCGACCAGCTTGGCGCCGAGATCGGTATCAACCCCAATGCGGGCGCGTGGATCCGGAATATCACTGCTCCGGTGAACCGGCGGGTGAATGCGTTCCTGGGCGAGGAGCTGAACTGGTACCGCTTCGGGCATGCCCGCTCCCTGGAAGAGTTCCGCTGGATCATCCAGAAGGACATCATAGAGAATGGGATGCCATTCATCACCGGCGTGATGACGCGGGGGTTGCCGGGTTGGGGCTCCAAGAACGTCGGGCACATCGTCTGCGTGTACGGCTACACCCAGATGCCCGACGGCACCGAGTATGTCAGCTACGCCGACACCGCCCAGCCCGCCTCGGGTTACAGCGGCTACATCCTGCGCGTGTGGGAGCTCCAGAGCTTTTGGCGGGCGGTCAGCGGCAACAGCGCCCAGGTCTGGTAGAGGGCCTGCAGACTGCACAGGTCCCGGGCTAACTGCATAGCCATCTTCAGACTGCTGGCGGGAGAGGGTATATCTCCCGCCAGCAGCTCGTTCTGGACCCCGTAACCGCCGCAGGGTGAGGGCTCGCCGAGGCTTCCGGGGTGCCTCTGCCCCCGCCCGCGCGGTTGACTCCCCACGTACTCGTAGTATCCTCTGTTCCACAACCCATCTCGAGGCGGCGGGGACGCGCTCGCCCCCGAAGCAAGGCTGCACCATGGAAACCGACACCAGAGGTACGATCTACTACGCCGATAACCTCGAGGTCCTGCGCACGCTGAGCGATGCGTCGATAGACCTCATCTACATCGACCCGCCCTTCAACACCGGCCGCATCCGCGAGCGGGCGACGCTGCGCACCGTCCAGTCCGAGAGCGGGGACCGGGTCGGCTTCCAGGGCCGGCGCTACCAGAGCATCGTGATCGGCCGGAGGCGGTTCAGCGACCTCTTCGATGATTATCTCGCCTTTCTCGAGCCGCGCCTTGTGGAGGCTCACCGCGTCCTCGCCCCTCATGGCTCGCTCTATCTCCACGTCGATTACCGGGAGGTGCACTACTGCAAGGTCCTGCTCGATGGCATCTTTGGCAGGGAGTGCTTTCTCAACGAGATCATCTGGGCCTACGACTATGGCGGGCGGCCGAGGGACCGCTGGCCGCCGAAGCACGACAATATCCTGCTCTATGTGAAGCATCCGTCCCGCTACGTCTTTAACGTCGACGAGATCGAGCGCATCCCATACATGGCCCCGGGGCTCGTGGGCGCGGAAAAGGCAGCGCGCGGCAAGCTTCCGACGGACACATGGTGGCACACCATCGTCCCGACGAACGGCTCCGAGAAGACGGGCTACCCCACGCAAAAGCCGCTGGGCATCCTCCGCCGCATCGTGCAGGCCTCGTCGCGGCCGGGGGCGCTCGTGCTCGACTTTTTCGCCGGCAGCGGCACCACCGGCGCCGCTGCCCTCGAGCTTGGCCGGCGGTTCATCCTGGTCGATAACAGCCGCGATGCGCTCGAGGTCATGGCGCGGCGGTTTGCCGGAGTCGAGGGGATCGAGTGGTTGGGGTTCGATCCCTCGCCCTATCAGGAGGGGCGTCAGAGCTGCGGACGCTCACCCCGCAGGGAAGGGGACCAATGAGAGCACAACATCCCTCAACCCTGGCCTACAAACAGCTCGGGCCTCTGGCCATCCAGGCGGACGTCTACGCCCCCGCGGGTCCGAGCCGGGCGGTGATCCTCTGGCTTCATGGCGGGGCGCTGGTCGTGGGCACCCGCCGCAGCCTGCCAGCGGATCAGCTCGCGCGGTACCTGCGCGCCGGCTATGCGGTGGTGGCGGTCGACTATCGCCTCGCGCCGGAGAGCAAGCTTGACGCCATCCTGGAGGACCTGTCGGACGCATGCCGCTGGGTCCGCGAGGCCCTTCCGCGCCTGGCCCCTGTTGACCCCGAGCGGCTGGCGGTTGTCGGCCACTCGGCGGGCGGGTATCTGGCGCTCATGAGCGGCTGCTGCGTGACGCCACGGCCACAGGCAACCGTCTCTTTCTACGGCTACGGCGACATCCGCGGTCCCTGGTACTCCGAGCCCGATCCGTTTTACTGCCAGCGGCCTGCCGTCTCCCGTGAGGAAGCCCTTGGCGCCGTCGGCGTCGAACCCCTCGCAGAGAGCACGGAGCCGGCTCGCTGGGACCGCTACTATCTGTACCTCCGACAGAACGGCCTGTGGCCCCGCGAGGTCACCGGCCATGATCCGCATACCGAGCCGGGCGCCTTTGACCGCTACTGCCCGGTTCGGCAGGTGGACGCCTCTTTCCCCCCAACGCTCCTCCTGCACGGCACGGCCGACACGGACGTGCCCTGCGAGCAGTCGGTGCTCATGGCCGAGGCCCTGGCACGCGCGGGAGTCCACCATGAGCTCGTGCTCCTCCCCAATGCGCCGCATGGGTTTGACCAGGAGCATTCGGCGGTTAGCGCGCCCGCGGCGCGCGATGCCTTCGCGCGCGTGCTGAGGTTTCTCGACCAGCACCTGTGAACCTCGGCGGCGTGTGGGGTGCATCCAATACCCGTCAGCCGATTCGCAGCCGGGCAGCCTGCTGGGGACGCTCTGCCAGCAACCGGGCTTTCGCTTTGCACGAACCCGGTGCAGTACCTATTGTTGGGGTTTGGTGGGTTGGCGCGTCTGGCCGCCCCGCAGGGCGGCCAGACG
>JAIMBM010000254.1 GCA_023511475.1 Anaerolineae bacterium | reverse complement strand
GTACCGGTGCTCCCGCCGGGCAGCAAAACGGTGTCCACCCGCAGATTGATGATCCTGCCTTCGTAAACCCGCCTGGAGGACAGGACTTTTTCCTTTAAATCGGACAGAGCTATCACCACCCTTCTCGTTTTGTCAAATCCCCGCCGCCTTTTTCATGGCAAAAACACCCATTCCGGCCATCACGGCATAGTCCTCCGTGGCCATGTGGGCACTGGCGGTTGAATCAAACAGCACATTGGCGGAAGGAGGAAACTCGTCATCCCCTTCCCATATTACATACGTTATAGGAATCAGTGGGAAAAACGGTATGGTTACCGCCGCATCTCCCAGTTCAACCCGGGAACCACCCAGCAGCCCGGCCGCTTCAACCATTGCTTGCGGGTTTGAACCGAAAAATTTCTTTAGAGGATTAATCGATCGCTGGGTAAACGGACCGATATAGATCGAGCCGTCAGGCAGTTCCTTAAATGAAATAAGGCGCCCGTTTACCGGTATACCGCTTGCGCCGGTCAGGTAATGCAGTAATAAAATCCGGATCTCTATCGGAACAGCCGCCTCCCTCGGACCTTGCACTTCACCGCCGGGGAAAGTTACAATATACTGAACTCCCAAAAAAGGGATCTTGAAGAACCCGGCTTCAAGATCAAATTCAACCCTCGCCCGGGCCGCCATCTGTTCCGGGTTGCCGGCCGCAAAGTCATCCCTTGCCTTTTCCAGGGCAGGATTCAGGTTTATAAAAGCCATTTCCCCACTCCTTTATGCCGATATATGGTAATATAGAGTAAATCTTCGTCATTAATAGCCCTTTTCCTCTATTTTATCCTGCAAAAATGATCTTATTGGCTGTGAAAACCGTACAAAAAAAATTATACGTTAAGATTGGGCTGTCCCCGATAAAATAGACACACTAAACTGCATGATGCTTTGATTCCCACAGAATTTCATATGACTACATAAAAATCACCTTATTATTACAACTATCGCAACATGGCCGGCAAGCCTTGACTCGCCGTGGGGATATCTTTATACAGGGGGGGCGAGGGTGACGGTAGAGGGTATCATTAATTATTTCGCCCGCCCCGGTCATGTTGGAGATCGGTAAGGCGGTCGTCAAGGTCATAGCTATAATTTACTTTGATACCGTTTGGTAGAACTTCTTGCAACCTGTTGCCTGCTTCATCGTAAGAAATTGTTGCGGAGTAAACCGAATCGGATACCGATACCGGTAGGTTCAGACCGTTGTAGCTGTAGCTTACCTGCAAGCCGTCGGGATAGGTTATCCCCGTGATATTCCCGGCCGGGTCGTAGCTATAACCGACAGAGTAAACTCCCCTTGTTACCGATGTCAGCCGGTTTAAGTTGTCATAGATGTAGCCTGTGGCGCCAAAGGGGTCGACCATGGAAATCCGGTTGCCGTTGGCGTCGTAGGCATAGGTCACCCCGGTTTGGTTGGGATAAGTAATATTGGTCAGACGATTGTTTGCGTCGTAAGTGTAATTTATGGCTATCCCGTCCGGCCTGGTCCTGCTAACCACGTTGCCCACCGGGTCGTATGTTCTCCTGCTGGCATCGCCCAGGGGGTCGGTTCCCTGCACCAGACGGTTCAAGGCGTCATAGCTTAAAGAAAAGGTTTGTCCCCTGGCGTTGGTAACTGCGGTCAGGTTTCCGTTCTGATCATATGTGTAGCCTGTGATATGTCCCAAAGCATCCATTACAGAAGATAACCTGTTTAACGGGTCGTAACCAAAGAAAGTGGCAATGTTATTGGCGTCGGTGCGGCAGACGGTGTTGCCGACGCTGTCGTACTCCGTCCTGCTGACATTCCCGAGGGGATCTGTAGTTGTGATAAGCCGGTTGGCGTCGTCGTAAGTGCAAGTCCACCTGCCTCCTCGGGCGTCGGTGACGCTGAGCCTGTTGCCCACCAGATCATAAGTATGAGAAGTAGTGTGTCCCAGCGGATCGGTTACCGACAGCAAACGGTTGCTCTGGTCGTAAGTAAACCTGGTGATATTGCCCCGCTGGTCGGTTACGCTGGTTTTGTTGCCCAGTGGATCGTACTCCGTAACGATTGTGTTGCCCAGTGCGTCAGTTACCTTGGTAAGGCGGTACAGGGCGTCATAGGCGTAGGTGGTCGTCCCGCTCTCATCATGCCGTGAGCTTACATTGTCGGCCAGGTCGTAGGTGTAACGGATGGCGAGGGACTTGTCCGCGGGCCAGCGCCGATGGGTATAGGTGAGCCCGGTCAGGCGGCCCCCGGCATCGTAGGTGAAAGCGGCCCTCAGCGCATCGCTGCGCATCTCGGTGAGCACCGGGGCTATCTCTCCCTCGGTCTCATAGCGGAGGCTGAGGCTGCCCAGGGGGCTCGATACACCCGTCAACTCGCCACAGCTGCCGTAGGAGTAGGATATGCGCATCCCGCTCGTGGTCTCAAGCTGCGTGAGGTGTCCCTCGAGGTCGTATCGGTATCGCACTCCGAGCGTCACGCCGCCGCGCTCGACCGTGGCCTCGACAAGCTGATCGGCCGCGTCATAGGCATAGCGCCAGATGGCTTCTGGCGTTGTGACCTCGGTGATCCGCCCCAGCAGGTCCTGCGTGATGCGCCAGACTTTGCCGGTTGGGAAGGTGATGGAGGTGAGGCGGCCGAGCCCATCGTAGCCGAACTCGACTCGCGCCCCCCGCGCATCCTCCCGCCAGTTCAGGCGGTCCTCGGCGTCCCAGCCGAAGCGGACCTCCCGCCCGAGCGGGTCCTCCCGCCAGACCAGCCGGCCCTTGGCGTCATAGCCAAGGCGGGTGCTGCGGCCAAGGGCATCGACCAGCTCGACGAGGTTGCCGTTTTCGTCGTACCGACAGACTGTCTCACCCCCTGCGGCATCCACCTGGCGGACGATGCGCCCGAGAGCATCGTACTCGTACCGGGTGCGCCGGCCCATGGCGTCGACCACCTCGACCGGCCTCCCGGCCGCATCGTAGGTCCAGGTTGTGCGCCGTTCCAGCTGGTCGGTGAGCGCCACTAGCTGGCCGAGGCGATCGTACTCCAGCCGCACCATCCGGGCCCCGGAAGCCACAGGGTCGCCCTTGCCATCCCATTTCCAGATGATGGCCGCTGGGAGCCCCCGCAGGGCAGCTTCCGGCCCCGTCCAGCGCAGCCAGTACTGTAGCTGCCCCTGCCGCACCCTCTGCGGCAGGCCCTCCTCATCGTATGTGATCTCCACGCGAGAGCCGCTGCTCCGCTGGATGCTCTTGGGGAGCCAGCCGGCCTGTGTCGAGTGGCTGTAGCCCACGTACACGCGGTTCGAGCCAGGGCCCCGGACGGCTCTGATGAGCTGCGTGCCGGGCTCGTACTCGATCTCCATGACCTGCCCCAAGGGGTCAACAACAGCGAGCAGCAGCCCCTTCTTGGCGCCGGTTCCCCATCTGTACTCCCAGGCCGCGCGGGTGGCCCCGCCGTCGGCGATCAGCTCCAGGCGGACCACCCGGCCATCATCATTGAAGCTGTAGAGGCTACGTGAGGTCTCACGCCCATCGGCCGTGAACCGGGTGACGGTAGTCGTGCCGCGGACTGCGACGACCGCAGAGGGATCCTCCACCAGAAGCGGCTCGGTGTTGTAGGCCGTCTCGTACCGGGTTATGCTCCCCAGCGGGTCGACGATGGATGTGACGCCGCCCCACTCATCGTACGTGTAGCGGGTGGTATTACCACGCGGATCGGTTCGGGCGATCAGGCGATGGGCGTCGTCATACTCGAATGTCCATCGGTAGCCGAGGGGGTTCATGATCTCGACCAGGTTGCCCGCGTCATAGCTGAGCTTCCACACCGTGCCGGCCGGCTCGGTGACCTCCACGATATGCCCCGCCTCGTCATAGCCGAGGCGCGTCTGGCGGCCGACCGGGTCGGTCACCGTAGTGAGTCGCCCTTGCGCATCGTAGGTCAGGCGCGTCTGGTTGCCCAGCCGGTCCTGAAAGCCGGTGACCCTGCCGTGCGGGTCAAAGCTCACCAGACCGTTGATGGGAGAGCCATCGGCACCGATGCGGTCCCAGATCCACGAGCCGTCGGGCTGCTGAGTGAGTTTCCCCTCTCCGGGGGTCGACGCCGCATAGTAGCCCTGACGCTGCCGCACAAAAAGCAGCCAGGCACCAGAGGTCTCGAGGACGACGTGATCCTCGTCGACAGGCACGAGCCGCGCCTGGAAGCTGTGGGACCAGTTGTAGCCCAGGGGGCCGTCCTCGGCCCTCCGCACCAGCACCGGGTGCAGGGTCGCACCGGTGCCCAGTGTGTTGCTGTAGACCGTCTCAAAGTAGTAGAGCCCTGGGGGCACCGGCTGGCCTGTTTCGCGGTTGGTCGTGTCCCACCAGGCGGCGGGTTGCGCGCCCGTGCCCTCAAAGCTCCAGCCCTCGATGTGGATCTCCCAGCGCTCAATAGGCGTCCTGGTCGGGACCCAGGCGGAGAGCAGGATCCGTTGCCGCTCATACTGGCTGTAGTACGTGGCGATGATGGATTCGCACCCCGAGCCGAGAGCCTCGGAGAGCACCAGCGCCCGCCCATCGTACTGCACCTGCGAGCCGCCGCTGTGGCCCTGGTCGCAGAGATCGTCCTCATCCCCGCTCTCGGAGCTGGTGTCCCCGGGGTCGTGGCCCAGGGGCGCCGCCCAGGCCGTCGGGGCCAGGCTCTGCTCCGCCTCGCGGAGAAGATTCAGGATGGCGCTGGACTCGGCCGAGATGCTCTCCGCCTCCTCCAGGCGCTCGATGGTCGCGCGCAGCAGCCGCTGGGTAGCCAGAGGGGCGCCGACAATCTCGAAGAGGAGCGCAACGACGAGGATACACGATAGTCGTCTGAACCAGGTTTGGCGCGGCATCCCAGTCCTCCCGCCTCGATCGACCGCCCGGGATCGTCACCCGGTCATGACTGGCTGCTCAGGGGCGCCGTCTGCGGCCACCCTGCCACGGGTCACGGGCGGAGGTCAGGGCGGGGCGGGCGCGGGGATCGCCCACCTGCACAGGCCCGGCTCCGATGCCGAGGGGTTGGGCGCCTGCTCTCGGGCGCCGCGCGGGGGTGTGGGGGGTTGCGGGCATTCCGGACGACTGGGGTACTGCCTGCTCCACCCCCTCGGAGGCGGCCGCGCGATAGCCAGGCTGGCGACCGCAAGCTGAGAGCGGTCGGCTACTGGCGGAGAATTGGCCGGGCAGCGCTTGCATTCGGTGCACCATCCTTGACTACACGCTGCCACATCGCGCAGCTTCTACGGGCCGGGTTATTGTACACCTACAGCCCGCAAAGCGCAAACTGTCCGGGTGTTGAGGGCGCTGTTCGGGCTAGGCCAGCTCGCGCCTAGCGTCCGCCCGGGGAGCGGAATACCTGAAGTGTGGTGTTTGGGGGGGGGGGGGGG
>JAIMBM010000253.1 GCA_023511475.1 Anaerolineae bacterium | reverse complement strand
CCGGTCCGCAGAGCCGGCGGCGGGTGATGCCGGCAGCCCGGAGCCGACGCTGGCCACGGTGGCAGCGCAGGCTCCGCCTCCACAGAACGTGGCGGCCCTGGTGAATGGTGAGGGGATTTCGATGGCGCGCTACGAGGCGGAGCTCCGGATCGCCCTGGCGACCTACACAGCCGGAACGGCGCTCGACGAGAGCAGCCCCGAGGGCCAGGCCACTCTCAAGGCTCTCAGACAGCAGGTGCTGGAGTGGATGATCGACCGCGTGCTCATCAACCAGGCGGCCGCCCGGGCTGGCATTGCGATCAATGAGGCGCGGGTCGATAGCGAGGTCGAGCGCATCCGTGGCGACAATCCGGACGGCTTTGCCGACTGGCTGCAGAGGAATGGATTCACCGAGGAGAGCTTTCGCGAGCAGGTCCGCTCCGACCTCCTCGGGGCGGCGATGCGCGAGCGGGTCACCGCGGGGATCAGCAGTCGGGTCGAACAGGTCCATCTTCGTCAGATCGTCGTGGCAGGCGAGGCGGAGGCCCGCGGGCTGCTCGAGAAGCTCCGGGCAGGGAACGCAGGTTTTGAGGACCTTGCCAGGACGCACTCGATCGACGAGGGCAGCCGGGAGAGCGGAGGCGACCTCGGCTTTGTGCCGCGGGGCATACTTCCCGAAAGTGTGGAGCGCGTAGCCTTTGGCCTCGAGCCAGGCGAGGTTGCGGGGCCGATCCACAGCGTGCTGGGATGGCATCTCATCCAGCTTGTGGAGAGGGACGTGGCGCGCGAGGTGCCGCCCGAGATCCTGGAGACCCTCCGGCAAGAGGCTTTTATGCGCTGGCTGGAGCAAGAGCGTGAGCGGGCACAGGTGTTGCGCTACGTGACGGAGTGAGCTCAGCGGGTGAGGCGTCGGGCGAGAAGACGCAGGTCCCTGCGCCTCACTGGTAGGAGGTGAACCATCAAGCTCGCGATTACAGGCAAAGGCGGTGTGGGCAAGACGACTCTGGCGGCCCTCCTGGCCCACCTTTATGCCGTGGAAGGCCGCACCGTGTTGGCCATCGATGCCGACCCCGATGCCAACCTTGGCTCAGCTCTCGGGTTCTCGGCGGAGGAGCTGGCGCGCATTCAGCCCATCGCAGAGATGAAGGACCTGATCGCCGAGCGCACCGGCGTGCAGCCGGGCCAGGTCGGTGGCATGTTCACCCTGAACCCTCGCGTGGATGACATTCCCGAGCGCTTCGCCGGGGTGCGGGGAGGAGTCCGCCTGCTCATTCTGGGCACGATCAAGCAGGGCGGCGGCGGGTGTTTCTGCCCGGAGAGTGCGCTGCTCCGGAACCTGGTCCGCCACCTCCTGGTCGGCCGGCAGGAGGTCGTCATCCTGGATATGGAGGCCGGCCTCGAGCACCTCGGCCGCTCGACGGCTGCTGCGGTCGATGCCTTCGTGGTCGTGGTGGAGCCCGGCCGGCGCTCGATACAGACGGCGCAGTCCGTGGAGCAACTCGCGGCGGATATCGGCATCCATCGGGTCCTCGTGGTGGGGAACAAGGTGCGCAGCCCTGAGGACGAGGAGTTCATTGCCTCCAGCCTCTCGGGCATGGAGTTGCTCGGCTGCCTGCCCTACACCGAGCGGGCGGTGCAGGCGGACCTGACCGGTCAGGCCGTCTACGAGGTCGCCCCCGAGTTGGTGGAGGCGGCCAGGGCGATCCGCTCCCGGCTTGAGGCGGGCCTCGCCAACCAACCATGACGCACCGGACCATTGTCATCCGCCGGGGGCTGGTCGTTGACGGCAGCGGCGCACCGGGTGCTGTCGCCGACGTGCTGGTCGAGGGCGAGTGGATCGTCGCCGTCGGTGCGCTTCCGGATGTGCCCGATGCCACGGTGATCGACGGGCATGGCAAGGTCGTCTGCCCTGGCTTTATCGATGTGCACGTCCACTCCGAGGCCGAGATCCTCAAGGGCTGCCACACCGCCGGCGTGCAGATGGGGGTGACGACGGAGCTCGTCTCCCCGGACGGTATGTCGTTCGCGCCGCTCTCGGCCGGGCGACTGGCCGAGTACCGGCGGTATCTGCGCGCCATCTACGGCGATGACCTGGCGGACTGGCCGGGCGGGAGCCTAGCCGACTATCTGGCCCGCTTTGCCGGGCGGATGTACGGGAACGTGGTGGCCCAGGCGCCCCACGGTGCCATCCGGCTGGCAGTCAAGGGCTGGGAGCCGGGGCCGGCCAGCGAGGACGAGCTTGCCGCGATGGGGTCGCTCCTTCGGGAGTGCCTCGAAGCGGGCGCCGTCGGCCTGAGCACGGGCCTGGAGTATGCCCCGGCAGCCCATGCGGATGCGCGGGAGCTGGTCGCGCTGGCGCGGGAGGTCGCCAGAGGCGAGGGAGTCGTCAGCGCGCACCTGCGTGCCTACGGCGATGGCGCAGCCGGGGCGCTGGAGGAGCTGCTTTCCGTCGCGAGGGAGACAGGCGCTGCGCTGCACATCTCGCATTTCCCCTTCACTCCCCGGACCTACGCGCTGGCCGAGGCCGCGGTGCGGGAGGTCGATATCACCTGGGACGCCTACCCCTATACCGCCGGGTGCACCATGCTCGCCTACGCGCTGCCGCCGGAGGCGCTGCACACGGGTATAGATCAGCTCCTTGCCGACCTGCAACGCCCCGAGGTGCGGGAGATGGTGCGTCCTGCCCTCGAGGCGAGGTTTCCGCCGGGGTGTGGCGCCAGTTTCGCTGCTCTTTCGCAGCCACACAACCGGTGGCTGGAGGGGATGACGCTGGAAGAGGCGAGCGCGCGCGCGGGCAAGGGCCTTACCGACCTCGTGTGTGACCTGCTCCTCGACGAGGAGCTGGCGCCCCTTCTTATCCTCCCCTGGCCGGGCTCGCCGGCAGAGCAGGAGATGCGGCTGCGCCGGACCCTCACCCATCCCCGCCAGATGGTGGCCAGCGATGGCATCTTCCAGGGCCGGCGTGCGCATCCGCGGGCATGGGGGACCTATCCGCGTATTCTGGGGCGCTACGTGCGCGAGTTGGGATGGCTGGCCCTGGAGGACGCGGTGCGCCGCATGAGCGGTTTTCCGGCGGCGCGCTTTGGCCTGAGGGACCGGGGCCTCCTGAGGCCGGGCCTGGCCGCAGATATCGTGGTGTTCGACCCGGCAACCGTCGCGGATAGGGCTACTCATGAGGCACCGCGCCTGGCCCCAGCCGGCATCGAGCACGTCCTGGTCAATGGCGTGCCCGTGGTGCAGGGGGGCAGGCTGACCGGTGCGCGGCCGGGGCGCGTCCTGCGGGCGTAGCCGCTCGACGCCCGAGTGCCCTCGGGAAAGGCGCGCCTTCAGCGACCGCCGTCGCTCACGATGAGCGACACTGTCTCGACGTGGTGCGTATGCGGAAACAGGTCAACCGGCTGCACGACCTCCAGCCGGTACCCGTGGCCGAGCAGGGCACGGAGGTCCCGGGCGAGCGACCCCGGGTCGCAGGAGACGTAGATAATGCGGCCGGGGCGCCTGGCGACGAGCCCAGCCAGGGCCTTGGGGGCCACTCCGGCGCGCGGCGGATCGACGACGGCGATGTCGATCGTCTCTTCGAGTTCGGCTAGCGCCTCCTCGACGTCGCCCTCGATGACGGTCACGTTGGGGACGTCAGCGGCGTTGGCGCGGGCGTCCGCTGCCGCATCCGGGTTGGCCTCGATGATGAAGACGTGCTCTGCGCCGGAGGCGAGGGCCAGACCAAAGGCGCCTACGCCGCCGTAAGCGTCGAGGATGACGGGGCAGCGCCAGGCGCTTTCAGCACGGCCGGCCTCGCTGCCCGGCGTGGCCGGCTCTGCCCCCGCATACTGTCGGACCAGACGCACGAGCTGCTCGGCCTGCTCGGTGTTGACCTGAAAGAAGGAACCGGCCGACACGCGCAGGCGCCGCCCACCGAGCTCCTCGTGGTAATGGGTGCTCCCGGCCAGCGCTACCCCGGTGCCGTCCGGGCGCAGCAGCACGCAGGAAAGAGACCGGTCCATCTCCAGCTCTGGGAGGTCATGCCCCGTGGCCTCCAGGACGATCATTCGCTCCCCGGTGTGCCGCCCGGCGCGCAGGACGACGCGCTCAAGGCCCGGGAACTGGAGCTCGAGCTCGGCAGCGACCTCGGCCAGCTCGGGGCAGAGGAGCCGGCACTGCCCGACCGGCACGGGCCGGTTCGTGCCCATGGCCAGCAGGCAGAGCCGCCCCTCCTCGTCGACCACGAACTGCATGTTGTTGCGGTAGCCCCAGGGATCGGCCATGCCGATCACCGGCCTCACTGGGGGTTCGGGGATGCCGCCAATGCGCTCGAGCTGATCGCGGACGATCTTTTCCTTGTAGCGCAGTTGGGCGTCGTAGGCGATGTGCTGCCACTGGCAGCCTCCGCACAGGCCAAAGTGCTCGCAGGGCGGGGCTACCCGCTCGGGTGAGGGTACGAGCACGCGGACAAGGCGGGCGAGGGAGTACCGCCTCCGCTCCTCCACGATCTCGGCCAGCACCTCCTCGCCGGGAATGCCGCCGGGCACAAAGACGGCCTTGCCATGATAGCGCCCTACTGCGGCACCGTTGTAGGCCATGTCGTCGAGGACGAGCTGTACGCTGCGGGGCGCAGCGTTAGATGAGTCGCTGTTCATATGACTTGTTGTCTTCGCTCACACCGATGCCCCGGGGAGCGAAGCCTCCCATTATCTCTTGCGAATGTGGACCACAGCCTGCAGGCCCTAGCCCCCACCCCATCCACCCTCGAACTCCTGACACGGGGGCTGGGCCTGTTTCGCCCTTTGGGATCATCGCCTAGAGGGAGATGGCATCCTCCCATCTCGCGCCTCGGACCCCCCACCGTCCCCCCGACACGGGGGCATAGGTCTGTTTCGCTCTCTGCAGCCACCTTACTGCCGGCGATCCCGCCTTCCTATTCCCCCGTTTCGGGGGAACGGTAGGGGGTCTGCCGACACGAGGGAGCAGACCACGACACCATCCCCGCGACACTTCTAGGCGACGGGCGGTCAGGGTCGAGGCTCGCCGTCCCACGAAAGAGGTCTGCGAGCATGCCGTCTGGCACGCACGGCCGGCTCCCAGGGTGCTCTGGTGCTTTCGGCGGAGGAAACAACACCGCCGCCCGCTACCGAACCAGGATGGTAGGGCTGCTAACGCCGATTCGTCCATTTCAGCCGGATGATGTATGCTTTGTCTCCGCTGACGAGCGGGCCCGGGCCGGCCGGGGCGTGAGTTGCGGTCCAGTATAGCACCGATGGCCGGGTCCGTACAGCCATCGCTGCCGCTGGGTGCAGTTCAACGTGGGCAGCTCATGCCCGGTCACGTTGTGCCTGGCCCCTCCCCAGGCGGACGCCGCGGCGTCCGCCTGGGGAGGGGAGATACCTGAAGTGGGGTTTTTTTGGGGGGGGGGGGCGCCCCCGCGCCCGCCCCCCCCC
>JAIMBM010000252.1 GCA_023511475.1 Anaerolineae bacterium | reverse complement strand
ACACCCCCCACAGGAAAGAACCCCCCTTCCCCCGCCGCGTGAGCGACTGGCAAGGGCTCCGGCGGCTCGGGCATTCTTATTGGGTGTTTCGGGCTCCGCGGGCACGCCGCCGCGCAGCATCGCTGGACGTCATCTCAGCGATCTCTGGATGGCACCGCGAGTTGCGGTCCGAAAGGCCAGACTCCAGCCCGCTTCAGGTATCTCCCCTCCGCGGGCGGGCGCGGCCGCGTCCGCCCGCGGAGGGTACAGACACAGCACGACTGCGCGCGAGCTGCCCCGAACCCGAGTTGCACCCGACGCCTACGGAGAATGGAAGCTGGAACGGGTTGTCACGGGCGGGAGATCTCGCCTCTGCGGGCCTGTGACGTGCATTGGCATGGCTCAGTCCGGCAGGAGCCTCGCGTCAGCCCCCACCCACGCCTCATCCTCCGCCCTGAGCTCCATCAGCCCCTGCGCTGTCGGCACATAGGCCATCGGCCCCTGAGGGATGAGATTGTGCACCCGGAGATAGCCGGCATCCATGTACTCCCAGATCACCTGGAAGGGCCGGGCGCCGGCCAGCCACTTCTCCACGATGACGGCACCATGCCCTGGCAGCACGGTGAAAACGACCTGCCGGGGGTCTGCGGGATTCCGCAGGGCCTGCGAGCGGGCAAAGGCCGCCTTGATCCCCTCGGCCTGAGCGGCCGTGGCACAGGACACGGGGTAGTGAAAGTACGGCTCATCCAGCGGCACGTACTCCACCCGGCGCGGGTCGTAGGCCGCGATGCCCCGGTGACCATGCAGCTTGGAGCGAGCGACGGGAGCTCTCGCTCCTGCCCACTCCGCTCCGAGGGCTACCTCGGGCAAGGTGCTATCCATCCCGAACATCTCGACCGACTCGGACGAGGGCGGGGCAGGGCGCTTTCCCTCGACCTGCCGGATCAGCGCCCCAAGGCCGTCAGGCCGGACGCCGGCGATGACGGCGAGGTCGTCGTCGGTGATGTTCCCCTTGTCCACGGGGCGGGCGCTGCCGGTCGCCGTGGCGATCAGGGCACCGAGCACCGGGTCCCACGTCGCAAAGCAGCCTTCACTGTACTGGCTGGCTATCGCGTCACTGACTGCGGGCACATCGACGAGGTCGGCAATGCGGACCATCTCGGTAAAGAACCCGCGCTCTCCGAGGCGCTGGCCTGCGGTGCGCATCGCGGCGGGCGTCCTCAGCTGCTGCCACAGCACACGGGGAATCGGCTCGCCGACCTCCTGATGCTGTGTTACCTCGTAGGTGCTCACGGCAGTGACGATGCGCAAGACGATGTCCTCGTAGAACGCATCTGGAGGGTCGCCTTCGCTGCGAGGGTGCGCGCCGACCAGGTCGAAGTGATAGGCCCACAGCGGCCGCTCCTCGCCCACGACGAGGAGGATCCGGATGCACTTGGCCTGGGCCTGCACCAGCCGTTCCAGCGAGAGGATCGGACCGCCTCGCCGCCCCTGCTCGATGAGGACGCGATGGGCGCGCAGCGCGAGCCCGGGGAAGCTGAAATCGGCCGCGTCGGGCGGATCCTTCGCCAGGGCCGCCCGGAAATGGTCGAGCAGGCGCTGCAGGGCATCCCGGGTGATGTGGACCAGGGTGTAGAGAGTCGGGAGGCGCTGCAGCCCAAAGCGCCGCCGCCCGGTGAAGAGCAGAGCCTGCCGCCAGGGCAGGGGCTCTCCAAAGCGGGCCGTCGTCAGGAGGACGTCGGTCGTGTCGTCCGGCGACGCCTGGACCTCATCTCCCCGCTGGCGGAAACAGCGCTCAAGGCCCCCGAGCACCGTGCGCACGAGAGGGGTATCGGGCCCCGGCACGAGGGCGACGCGTATGCGGCGCAGCCATGGATGCACACGCTTGTGCATTGTCTCATCATCCCATTGTATGTGAATAGCGCTATGGGTGCCTCGGGGAGTGTAGTTCAATTTGGAGGCAGGCCTATCCTGTGCTGCTGCCAGGGCCCCTACCCCCGTGGCCCCCTCCCCCCAGTCGGTCCGCAGGCCGACTGGGGCGCGCGTGGCGTGCCCCCGCCGCCAAACACCCCACCTCGCAGGCTGCAGGGGGCGGGGACCAGGTGCGACGAAGCCGGCGATTGAAATCGCGTTGCGCGCGCTTCGCGCGCTGGAGGCGCGTGCGGCGCCAACCGACCGCGCAGGCGGGCGGGGCCCGTTCCCCGTCGACGCAGGTCAACGGTTGGCCTTCCGGGGACTCTACGCGCTGTCGGCTTCGCTGCAGCCCGTGGGGTCAAGGCCCCGCAGCCCCGAATTCATTCGGTGGCTTGCTTGCGTCCCTTGCACCCCATTCCGCACAGCATCTATGGATCACATTAGGCTCTGCGCGAGCCTCCATCGTCGAAGACGAACACCGACTTCACAACCTGGTTCCTCCGCCGGTCCAGGGTGATGGTGAGGGCCCGCCGATAGTCTTCCAGGCGGAAGCGGTGCGTCACCAGGCTCGAAAGGTCCAGCCGACCCTCGGCCATCCAGGAGAGTGTCTGCTGATACGGGTCGAGCAGGCGGCCGTAGACAGTATCGGTCGAACACCAGAAGCAGCCCTTCAGGGTCAACTCCTTGAGCCAGATCGGGGTCCAATCCACCCCCCTGACGATGCTCGCGAGGCCGACGAGGACGACACGGCCACGGCTCCTGGCCAGCCGGAGCGCGTCGGACAGGCTCCGGGCGCTGCCGGCACACTCAAACACAATGTCGACACCGCCGCCGATGAGCACATCGCTCCCCAGCATGGGCCTCAGGAGCCGCCCGCCGGTCGCCGCCGCAACCGCCCTCGCTGGATCACCCCGGCCCGGGCAGAGCACCTCGTCGGCGCCGTGGCGCCTGGCCAGCTCGGCCTGGAAGGGATATCTGGCCAGCGCGATGATCCGCGCCTGTGTGCCGAGCAGCCGCAGCGCTGCGATCAGGCAGAGCCCGATCGCCCCCGCGCCGACGACGAGCGCTGTCTCGCCGTCCCGCGGCAGGTTCTGCGCCGCGGCGTGCAGGGCGCAGGAGAAGGCATCGACCATGACCGCGTTCTCATCGCTGACCCCATCGGGCACGGCGTAGAGCTGCGACTCGTGCGCGACGAAGCAGGCACTCCAGCTACCGCCCGTATCCCGGCAGTATCCGATGCCCAGCCCCGGCGCCAGCCCGCCGGAGGCAAAGCTCTGGCACAGGGACCGCTCGCCGCGCCGACAGTGCTCACACGGCTCGCTCACGCTCCGGGCTGCGCACGGGAGCAGGCCGAGCGCGATCACGCGGTCGCCGGGGCGGAACCTTTGCACCTCCTGGCCTGTCTCTGCCACAATGCCCACGTTCTCGTGCCCCAGGGTAAAAGGGAACGATGTGAGCGCCGACAGGACAGGACTGTCCTCGAGCAGGATGGTATGCAGATCGGAGCCGCAGATGCCGCCGAGCCGCGTGCGGACCCTGACCCATTGCGGGCCAGGGAGCGTCGGCTCGGGCACATCCCGGTACACGAGCAGGGCGAAGGGTCCCCAGAACGCCGGGCGATGTATACGACCCAGTGCCTTGGTCAGAAGATAGCGCGGAATGGAATCGGTGATCTGGAGTGCTTTCATAGGACCCTGCCCGGGGCCTCCTGCGCCCGGCATACCTTGTGCGGCCACGCCTGTTTCCTGCAGGGCTGGGACGCCGCTAGCCGCGCGTCAAGCTGAGACGAGGCATCAATGGAAACACTCTTGCACGGCGAACGATGCGCCCGCGCCCGCCGAGAGCGCGGTTTCCTCAGATGGGCGCACCGCTCACGTGAGATGGGTGTTATCTGACCCTGGGCCCCCAAGACCCCCCGCCGGATTGCGGCCGAAACGGCCGCGAAACGGCCTGCGAAACCCTCCCGCAACGGCCATGGGGTAATATGGAGGCGAGAAAGATAGAAGGAGGTTGGCACCATGTTCGATCCAGTCCTTCTCGTCAGCGCGAACGCGCGGTACGACGACCTGCTGCGTGAGGCCGATGCCGAGCGCAAGGTCAAGCCCTGGCGGCTGTCCCTGCTCCTCGGCGCCATCCTGGCCGTCCTCGGTGCAGGGCGCTAAACCAACTCACAGGAAAGGAGACGGCGATGTTCGACCCCGTCTACATCATCAGTGCGGAGCAGCGGTACGAGGACCTGCTCCGCGAAGCAGAGGCCGAGCGGCTGGCGAGGAGTGCCGGCCCTGCTCGGGCGATGCGGCCTGTCCTGGGCCTGGCCGGCATCCTCCTTGCCCTGGCCCTGATGGCGAGCTAGCCACGCCTCCTGCCACTCGGCCGCGCAACGCCGCGCAGGGCCGGCACGGGAATCAACCGTGCCGGCCCTTCTTGTTTCTCACCGTGCTGGCTCCCCCTCCCCAGGCGTTCAGGCACGGATAGCCCTATCCGCCTCCCGTCTATTGGCCACCTACGCCTTTTCGCTGTAGAATCTCACCAGCCTGCCCATTGCCTGGTCCATTCGCAGTCCAACGACCGTACTGGCATCCGTACGCCACCCAAGGAGGCAAACCATGCGGGTCCTCATCACCGGCGCCGGCGGGCGCTTTGCCCAATGGATGGTGCGCGAGCTGCGCGGGCACTATGACCTCCTCCTCTTCGCCCGGCGGCCCGTACCTGCGGACCGGGCGGACCTCCCCTGCATCGTGGGCGACCTGACGTCATTCGAGGACTGCCGTCGGGCGGTGAAGGGCATCGACGCCATCATGCACCTCGGCGCCCAGCCCTGGCCCACGGACCACCCCAATGAGATTGCCGCCATGCAGGCCCGGGGCTTCCCTGTGCCCGGCTTCGATGCGACGATCCGCTCCAACATCCTGGGCACCTACTATCTCATGATGGCGGCTGTGGAGGCCAGCGTGCACACTGTGGTGATGGCCGGCTCCAACTGCGCCTTCGGCCACGGCTACCGCATCTCCAGCCGGCCTTTCCCGTTCCGCTACCTCCCGCTGGACGAGGAACACCCGAGCGACGTCGAGGACTCGTACTCCTACTCCAAGCTCGCGGGCGAGGAGCTGCTGGCCTCCTTCAGCCGCGCCTACGGCATCCGCACCTACGTCACCCGGCCTTCGGGCATCTGTCCGCCGGAACGCCTGCGGCGCATGGCCGAGACGGCGTCGCCGGTCACGAGCTGGTCGGACTGGCTGTGGGGCTATATCGCCAGCGAGGACCTGGCCACAATGCAGCGGCTGATCCTGGAAAAGGCCGAGGACCTTCCCGTCCACGACGTCTTTGTGGCCAATGCGCTGGACACGACGCTCCTCGAGCCGACTCTCGAGGTTGTCGAGCGTTTCCGGCCCGATCTCCTGCCCCTGGCGAAGGGCCTCGACGGGCATCGGGCCTTTTTCTCGACCGCCAAGGCCCAGGCGGCGCTCGGCTGGGTGCCGGTGCAGACCTGGCGCGAGTTCCTGAAACGCTAGCGGCGCGTGGCCGGATGGGTAAGACACCCAGTGGTGGTACC